>NZ_JBXXZH010000003.1:0-95482 GCF_059640475.1 Calothrix sp. CBUCES-K 9914 | reverse complement strand
CACCCGTAACAAAGCTGTGTTTTTAACCTCTGACTCCATAGGAGTTGTACACGAATTGTTACGCGCGATTTAGGGGAATTGGAAACCGTGTTTTTAACCTCTGACTCCATAGGAGTTGTACACTAACAGGCGCTACTTATCCTGCGCTGCGCGCGGCTGTGTTTTTAACCTCTGACTCCATAGGAGTTGTACACGGAAGCAATGCAGCTAATAAAGGCGCCAGTCCCAGAGGTGTTTTTAACCTCTGACTCCATAGGAGTTGTACACAGGTGGAGTGAAGCGGAAATTAAGGATATAGTACCGTGTTTTTAACCTCTGACTCCATAGGAGTTGTACACACCCAGATTTCCAACCAATCCAGCCCGGAGATATGTGTTTTTAACCTTTGACTCCATAGGAGTTGTACACAGCAACGCTGACGTAGTAAGGAACGCACTAGCAACGTGTTTTGAACCTTTGACTCCACAGGAGTTGTACACTTCATGCCCATCAAAGATTCGCGCGTTGCAGTTACGGTGTTTTGAACCTTTGTCTCCGCAGGAGTTGTACACTTGTCGTAACGGCGCCATTCAAGTCATATACATAGTGTTTTAAACCTTTGTCTCCGCAGGAGTTGTACACAATGTTGAGGCAGCGCTCACATCGCCAATTTTAACTGTGTTTTAAACCTTTGTCTCCGCAGGAGTTGTACACTATGCAGATAACGCCATTGAGTTACTTCAGGATGTAAAGTGTTTTAAACCTTAAACCTTTGTCTCCACAAGAGTTGTACAAGATGCATACGCCTTTTTGCCTGATTTTGGCGATATGGTGTTTTAAACCTTTGGCTCCACAGGAGTTGTACACACCTCGTAAGCAGTGGTGCCGCTTCTAATCCCTAAAGGGCATTTTAAACCTTTGACTTCATAGGAGTTGTAGACGTTGTTTGAAAAAATACACCAAAGTTGATATCTCAACAATGATTGTAATTAAGATAGAATATTTATGTTGGTGTTTTAATCCTTAGACTCTATAAGAGTTGTCCTTCCAATGTGTCGGTTGCGTGACTTGTAGATTTGGGGCGGGCAAGGATGCCATTGGCGTCAAGTTAAGCTAAAACTTATTACGTCAATAAGTATTTATGCTTAAAAATTAGGTTTTAAAGGAGCAAAAAATGAACTTTTTCAGGGGCTATTAGTACTTTGTTTATCTGCATCGCTCTCCGATTCAGTATAAAAGCAAGCAAAAAGTTCATGTTTATACCTCGTTCATCACAAAACCTATCGTTGACGCATGGGCGCCAACCTTAACTTGACACCAATGGCATCCTTGCCCGCCCCGATATTAGGACGGGCGAGAATGCCCATCCCACAAGATGGTTAATTTAATTTTTGGAAGTCCCTTATACCTTTTTAATAAGGTGCTATAGATAATGCTGTTGAGACGTGATCTATCACGTCTCTGCGGTAATCTCTGGCATATATACTGCAAACGGCTAAAATCAAGACTTGTGTCATGCCCAGGTAGAAGCACGTGTAAAGTTATAACCCATTTCCAGTATAGAAAAATTTACCAAAACATGTGTGACAAATTACTTGTTTGTTGTGCAAGTTATGCTGTCCAGTTTTTTAAATAACACCGTAACTTACACGACAAGTTCAAGTTGATCCCCCTAAACCCCCGGCGTAGAAGGGGGATCGCTCATCCAATATTAAATCAACTAATATATGTATCTAACCAAAACCAGGGTAGAGAAAACATCTGACCAAATTAATTTAGCTAATAAATTTCAACTTTCAACAAAAAAGTTATTTCGTTCCGTTAGGGAGTCAAATAGTGGCTACCAGATAAAGCCTTCACCTGGGCGCCCCCACATACCATCATGGTTGGTATTACGTCCTTATCAAACTCAAGCGATTACCAACTGGTTTAAAAGTAATGGTCGGGGTACATTGAAAATGGCAACAGGTAGCGGTAAGACTATTACTGCATTATCAATAACCTGTGAACTTTACAAACAAATTAAACTTCAAGTATTACTTGTAGTATGTCCTTACCGACATTTGGTAACGCAGTGGGGACGGGAGTGTGAGAAATTTAACTTAAAGCCAATATTAGCTTTTGAGAATGTTAACAATTGGCAAAGTCAGCTAACAACGCAGCTGTATAATATACATTCGGGTACGCAAGAATTTTTAACTATAATTACAACTAACTCAACTTTAACAACAGACAATTTTCAATCACAGCTTAGATATTTACCTGAACGCACTTTAATTATTGGGGATGAAGCACATAATTTAGGCGCCTCGAAAGTAGAAGAAAGTTTACCTCGGCACGTGGGATTACGGTTGGGACTTTCAGCGACACCAGAAAGATATTACGATGAAGAGGGTACTCAATCTTTACTCAGCTACTTTGGAGCGGTAATTCAGCCAGAGTTTACACTGAAAGATGCAATTGGGCAAGGGGCATTAGTCCACTATTTATATTACCCAGTTCTTGTAGAGTTAACAGAGACAGAGAGTATTGCGTATTCTAAGATTACGCAAAAAATAGGGCGTAAACTTTTATTTAAAGGTAAAGAGAGTACTAATTTAACGGATATTGAAAATAACGAGGATATAACGAATCTTTTAATGCAGCGTGCAAGACTTGTTGGCGCCGCTGAAAATAAGCTTAACGCACTACGCGAACTTATGCAGGGGCGCCGGGAAACTACTCATACATTATTTTACTGTAGCGACGGCTCGCCTCAAGCGGACTCTAAATATGACTTAAGTCAACTCAGAGCAGTTACTAAAATACTAGGCGTTGAATTAAATTATCGTATTACCACATATACAGCACAAACACCTTTATCCCAACGAGAAAAAATACGGCGCCAGTTTGAAAGTGGGGAATTACAAGGTTTGGTAGCAATAAAATGTTTAGATGAAGGGGTTGATATTCCTGCTATTCAAACAGCCGTAATACTCGCGAGTTCAAGTAATCCTCGTCAGTTCATCCAGCGTCGAGGTCGAGTATTGCGTCCCCACCCTGGAAAAGAAAGGGCTACTGTATTCGATATGATTGTTTTACCACCAGATTTGGATAGGAATACGTTGGAAGTTGAGCGTAACTTACTTAGGAAGGAATTAAAGCGGTTTATTGAGTTTGCTGATTTAGCTGATAATGCAGGTGAAGCAAGACTAAAATTACTTGAATTACAAAAACGCTACGGCTTACTCAGCATTTAAACAAACCGATTTTGATCCCCCCTTATTAAGGGGGGCTTTAAATTCAATCTTGTTCCCCCCTTATTAAGGGGGGCTAGGGGGGATTTTCTTCTTGATATTTCTTCATAAATAAATAAATGTATTTAATATTACATAAAAATTGTGTAAACCTATATATATAGAGACTTTTGTAAGATTATCTTGCCAATTTAAACACAGTGTGTTCACGGATAGAAAAATATGATATAAAAAAGTACAATCGTATCAAATATATCTGGAGCAACTACCGATGAAAAAGCAAAGTAAAAAGAGTAGTGATTTAGAAAATACAGAAAGTAATTTTGATGATATTGAGGATGTGCAGGCGCCCATATACACGGCGCCAGAAGAAGTGAGAAAAATTATCGAAATGGTATGGCAGTTGGAGAAAAACCGACTTGATAGAAAAAGTTTTGGTCATATAAGTGATGATATTTTGACAATTATTAAGGGTGTCGTGCAATGAAGCTGATATCGATAAGTCTTTGTAACTTCCGCTCGTTTTACGGTAAAACGCCGGAACTGTATCTCGCGGTTGACGAGGTAAAAAATACGACGGTAATTCATGGGAATAACGGCGCCGGGAAGACGAGTATATTAAATGGGTTTACTTGGGTGCTTTATGAAAAATTTAGCGCTGCGTTTGCGTCTGCTGAACAGTTGGTGAACAAACGTGCGGTTGCGGAAGCTTCTGTTGGGCAAGCGGTGGAGTGTTATGTAGAAATTACTTGGGAACATGATGGTAAACGTTACCGCGCGAAGCGTCATAGTCGGGTCTATAAAACTGAGTCTGAAGTGGAAGCGGGTAAGACTGATATGTATATGTTGGTGATGAGGGAAGATGGAAAGTGGTACGTCCCTGACCAACATGCAGACGATATTATTAATCAGATTTTGCCTAGTAGCTTGCACCAGTATTTCTTTTTTGATGGTGAGCGGATAGAAAAGATTGTTCGCAATGATAAAAAAGCTGAAATTGCTGAAGCTACGAAAATGCTTTTGGGAGTGGAGGTAATAAACCGTTCGATAAGGCATTTGGCAGAAGCAAAACGCGCGCTTGAAGCTGAACTACGCACTATCGGTGACTTGGAAATTAAAAAGTTGCTTAAGCAGCAGAGTGATATTGAGTCTCAGGTTGAGGCAATTAGTAAGCGCTCTTTTGAGATTCAGCAAGAGATAGAATATCAAAATACCTTTAAGCAAGAGGTTGGTGGTCGGTTACGCGAACTAGGTGCTGTTAAGGAGTTGCAAGAAAGGCGCCAGCATTTGGAGTCACAAAGAAGTTCATTACAGAAGCAGTTAGCCAAAAGTAAAGATAACTTACAAAGGTTTATATCTAATCAAGCTTATAGTGTATTACTTTCAGATATTAATATACAGTTCCGTAATATTATTGAGAACAAACAAGATGCTGGTGGTCTGAAGTCAGGTATATCAAGGGAATTTGTAATTAATTTACTCAATGGTAATAAATGCATTTGCGGTAGTTATTTACACGACCATAGTCAAGCACGTAAGCATGTTGAGCAATGGTTAGAAAAAGCAGGTTCTTCCACAGTAGAGGAAACAGCAATTCGGATGACTGCACAAGTCGATGAAATTGACAAGCAAGCAGTATCATTTTGGCAAGAAGTAGATACAGAGCAAGTAAGGATAAATGAGACTAGGCAAACACTAAGTCAAATTGACGTAGAATTGGCAGAAATCAAGGAAAAACTGCGAAAAAATCCAAGTGAGGAAATTCGCGATATTGAGCAGCGTATAGAAGATATTGAAGCGAAGATTTCCGAATTAATTTTTGAACAAGGTCGTAACCAGCAGCAAAGGGAGACGCTAAATGCTGAGTTAGATGATTTGAATAAACAAATAGCCAAGCAAAAGCTGAACGAAGAACGGCAACTGCTCGCACAGCGTCGTATTAGTGCAACTCAAGATGCTATCGACAGGTTGAGCGAAGTAAAAACACGGCAAGAGAATCATTTTCGTTATTCGCTCGAAAAGCGGGTGCAAGAGATATTCAGCGCTATATCTCCGGCGCCGTATATTCCAAAAATTAGTGATAAATACGAGCTAACACTAATGGAGAATACCCTTGGTGTAGAAATGCCTGTAGCCGCATCAACAGGAGAAAATCAAATACTCAGCCTTTCGTTTATAAGTAGCATTATCGATAAAGTGCGCGAGTGGAGTGAGAAAAAGAAAATGTTAATGCTTCCTGAAAGCAGCACTTTCCCAATAGTTATGGACTCCCCGTTTGGTAGCTTAGATGAGATATCACGGCGCCATGTAGCAAAAATAGTTCCAGAAATGGCGAACCAACTAGTGGTGTTAGTGACAAAAACACAGTGGAGAGGAGAACTGGAAGAAGAAATAACGAACCGTGTAGGAAAAGAATATATTTTAATTTACCACTCATCTAAACCTGACTGCGAGCAAGACTATATAGAACTTAGAGGAGTTAGATATCCTTTAATTAAGCAAAGTTCCAACGAATTCGAGTATACCGAAATAGTGGAGGTTAATTGTAATGGTGAGTAAAGCGCTTGAGGATTTTTCAGCAACAGCAATAGATACAGCATCAGAAGCAAGTTTACATTTGTGGACTGTGGAAGACTACCACCGCATGATTGAGGCTGAAATTATTACGGAAGAACACAAAGTAGAATTACTCGAAGGCCGTATTATACAGATGAGTGCCCACAAACCTCCACATGCTTCAATTACACAAATATCATCAGATTATATTAGGGATTTGTTAAGACAAAAGGCAACCATTAGAGTGCAGGCGCCAGTAACGTTACGTCCTAACTCAGAACCTGAACCACATGTAGCAGTTGTTCGTATTGACCCTCAAGCATACGCTAATGCTCATCCTGCACCGGAAGATATTTACTTGCTCATAGAAGTTGCAGACAGAACTTTGAACAAAGACCTTAAAACAAAAGCACGTACTTACGCTAAAGCCAAAATACCAGAATATTTTGTTATAGCTGTTAAATCTCAACAAGTGTATGTGTTTCGCGAACTAGGGAAAGATAATTATGTGCAACAAACTGTTTTAGATAAAAGTGCCAAAATATCGTTAGTTGCTTTTCCCGATGTTGAAATTGAAATTAAATATCTATTTGAACCGTTAATTACACCTACATTACCCATAACACCGACACCACCCATATCACCCACATCACCCACAACACCCATATCATCCACACCCTAAAGGGTAGGCTACACGAGCAAAGCCCACCTGCGTGGGCTAAGATTTAAAATTTAACATCTATCAAATTTATGACGGAAACAGGTAAAATTAGAATCGCAAAAGACAAAGCTGAATTAGTCAAATCTTTAACTATTTCAGGTGGGAAAACTGGGGCTTTTCAGACTTTTGCGGATGTGGTTGTGTTTGCTGCCACGCTAGGCGCCAAGCATAAAAAGCGCGTTCCTCTAGAAGGAGTATCTAAAAAAGAACCAGGGCCGATACGTATAGAGCAATTTATATCAATGGGGTACGATGTAGTAATTAAATTACTAGCAGTCGTTGAAACTCAAGATATAGAAATATTATCTCCGACAGAAGAAGAGTTAGAAAAACAGCGTAATCAGATATTTGAAGAGTACGCCAACGGAGGGTTAGAAATAATCCAAAATGAAGTACTTGGCGCCGTAGATTATTTAGAACGAATCTTATTGCTACTTAGCTATGAGCGTACAAGCAAAGACAGAACAGACCGAGAATTCGATTTAAGTAGATTTTTACCTTAATTAATGTATGAGTGAAACAGTTTACATCGAAACTAGTATTATTGGTTATCTTACTGCTAGACCAACTACAAACCTGATTATTGCGGAAAATATTGAAGTGACAAAAAACTGGTGTAACTTAAACAGTAGAAAATTTTTACTACATGCATCAAAAGTGGTTTTAGATGAAGTGGCAAAAGGCGATTTAGAAATTGCGGCTCACAGACTAGATATTTTACGCAGTTTTCGCTTACTTGAATTAAATACCGATGTACTAAACTTGGCAGCAACATTTCTAGCTCAGAGCAAATCTGCCGCCAAAAGCCTCTGATGATGCTCTTCATATTGCAGCAGCTACAGTGCATGAAATGGATTATCTGCTAACCTGGAATTGTAGGCATATAGCAAACGCCCAAATCCGAAGAAAACTTTCAGAAATAAGTCTTGATTTTGGCTATGAATTACCAAGAATCTGTGATTTGGAGGCGATATTTGAGGATTTGCAGAAAAGACAGTATGAAGATGGTAAGAAAGTTGTGAATTTAACACCAAAGCGACCTATCTGCAAGTCATTACATCAAAATACTGAAAATAAATAGATTGGGCGCCATTAAAGAAAGCGCTACAATTAGAAATTATAAAAGCCACATACTCGTAAACTGCAAAGTAAGGAACAAGTATGACCCAAACTCAAACACAAGCAGAAGCACAAATATTTACCTTCGATGAATTTATCGAATGGTATCCAGAAAACTCAATAGTCCGTTACGAATTACATAATGGGGTAATAGTTGAGATGCCTAAACCTAGAGGAAAGCATTCAAATTTAACTGGTTCTTTAATTGAGAAACTACTTATCATCATTAGGGAGATGGGTAAAGGTGGTATCTGGACTATCCCTAGAGAATCAATTGTTAAACCTAGCTCTGATAAGTCAGGCTACGAGCCGGACATTATTGTTTTGAACCAAGAGACTATCAAGGCTGAAACACGCTGGGAAAGTGAGTCAGTTATCCAAAATGCAACCTCGGTCAAATTGATAGTAGAAGTAGTTAGCACTAACTGGCGTGACGATTACTATGACAAGTTTGGGGACTACGAAGAAATGGGCATCCCTGAATACTGGATTATTGACTACGCAGGACTAGGAGGACGTGATTTTATAGGAAACCCTAAACAACCAGCTATTTTTGTTTGTGAACTTGTAGATGGTGAATATGTAAAGAGACTATTTAGCGGCAGTGATGTAATTGTGTCTCCCACCTTTCCTCAAATCAACCTAACCGCACAACAGATTTTTGATTTGGCTGTGTAAATTAGTATAGGTCTTAAATTGCCCTGGCGCTGAAATATTAGATTTATTACAATATTACCAAGAATCGTAGGGTGCGTTACAGCATTAATGAACTAGACAAAAAAGAAAAATTAAAGTACTGTAACGCACCATGAACATTAATATAGAATTACATTTTTTTAATTATTACCACCCCAATGATGTTTTTACGACTGTAACTGCATCACCAACAGCGCCAGCCCCAAATATAATGTAATTATTGTCCGATTTTGTGTTCTTAGGATCTATCCTAACTAAACTACCTCGCCAAAGTTCATGTTCTCTTGACCAATCAAGTTGTGCAAGCTCAGAAACTTTAGATGCATCAAATCGATTATTTGCTTTATCATAAGTATAATAAAGCATCCTTCCTAAGAATTGTATACCCATACTTACGCCTAGTAAGCATTCTTTCTTAAAATTCTTTACCTCATCAACAGTCAATTTTTCTACGCTTGTTTGGGCGATTTGTCGAGTTTGTACGCACTCAGAAAAGAACTGATTTAAACATGAAGCTAAAGCTTGAGAGCATTCTTCAACATGGCTATCAGCAAAAGCATAACTTACAAGCGTGGCTATGTAATTACTTGTATAAATTAGTTTACCTTTCTTATCAGGTGCCTTCTTTACCCTATCTGTTTTACCGCGAAACATTGAAACCTGTTCTATCAACTCACATCTTGCACCAACGTATTAATACTTAATTTTTCCATTTACAATAAACATAAATTTTTATCAATAACACGATAAAATAGCCTTTTTAGCCTGCTCCCGGCAGGCTTTGTTCGTATAGTCCCACCCTTATAGGGTGTAGGTGCAAGATATAAGCCTCTGACTGGCGCCGCAAGCGCTCCAGTAAAATATGAAACTAGCACATTTTTTGGAACCCTTATTGTATATGGATTTTTTGAATGTGCAAGTTAGGAGTCAATTTGTTTGTAATACCAGTTCTACCAGACGCTTCACCAAAGGATAATAACAAAGATTTATCTACAGGTTTGGCTTGTGCCATATCTCGAAAGTCTATTTGACACTGACGAAAGTTACTCTCTAATATGAGGTTAACCGGGAAATAATCTTCGTTTATTAACGCTCCTAGTGTACTTTGTGCTATTTCACTAATCGCTTTGATGCGATGTTGACCATCAGTAACGTCTAATTTCACATCATGAGGAATAATTACTAAACAAAAACCTTGACCTAATTCAATGACTGTAATGTCTTCTGGTGCCACGTTTGCTGTTAATGTAGCAAGAAGCCAAGGTTCTTTATTACTCGCGCGTTCGATAATGTAGTCTTTGATTTCTTCTACATGACCCTTAATTTCTGGACGGTCTTTACCTGAATCAGGGTTATTAGCAGTTAGTGGTTTTGCTTGAAGAAGATTAGCTATATCAATACCAGGGACGTTAATTTGCAACATTGTTCGCTGTCCCTGCTTAAAAATTAATCCAGAGTAACACCGCTTAGATTTGTACTTATCCAAGTAAGGTTGAAGTAAAGAATAAACATTTAACATTATCAAAATTTAAGTTGTATACTACGCTATTTTAATTTAACTTTCTTCATCTTCTAAGGATTGAGCTTTAATATTGGGGTTATACAATTCAGGTAATCCTTTAACAAGGACAGCAGCAAGCCTTTCACGCACCAAATCAATTTTTCTCTGATCGAGAAGATAGCCTTTCACAATATCATCTTCAACTCTCTTCTCATCAATTTCACGTTAAAAAAGCTCTTTTAAAGACCACTGAGTATCTAAGGATGCTGGTATATTTTCTACTATTTGAAGCTCGTCAATCACTCTATTGATTTCTACCAATGAAAGGACATAAGGTAGTGCGATACCTTCTGATAACGTATAAGTTCCGGTCAATCCATAGAGAGGCTTATTAAACCGAGCTTTGCCTTCGTTATTTGAAATTATTAGCATTTTTAACCGTACCTAAGAGTAAATGATGGAAGAAATAGTCTAGACAAAATATCTTCTATTAATGTTTCTGACGCAATCTCAGAAAATTCAGTATCTTCATCTAATTCTTCATCTCCGTATTCATCAATAATAGTGCTAGTGTTAGATATTTGATTCAAATTTTGAATAAGTAAAAGCCTACAACGATTTATGTCATGTCCTGCTATACCAAATCTTTCACCTAAAATACTACCCTCGCGAAGGTGAGTACGAATTCTATAATATAAATTTTGCGCTTTGCCTATATACAAAGGATGCTGGAAAATTAGCGAATTATTCAAGAGCATAAATAGCAATTGTCGAAATGCTGAGTCTTTAGCTAACTCCTTGAGTAAAAGCTCTTTAGAAAAAGATGTTTCTGGCTGTAGTGTTATCCTGTAAGCGGGTGGAAGTCTTGTTTCTCTTGAAGCTGAATGCTCTTTACATAATTCCTCAATAATATATTTGACAAATGTTTCTGGGTCATCCTTTGCTAGAGTATCTAGCTCAAAGCGACGATACCAGGCATATATTCCACCGATGTTACTAGGTATACGACTCAAAACAGCACTACTGCCCCGTATCTGTGATAAATCATACAAATATACATTTTCGCTTAACTGCTGCACAGCCTCATTACTCTGTAACCATGTCACAAATTAAACTCTCCTTATACGTTAAGTAAAAGGGTAACATAATCATTCTCTAACATGTGAGTAGTTAACACTAGTGTGGTGTATGTAACAAATTATCAACAAAAATTTTTAGCCAGCTTTGCTAGGCACATTGAAACACTACTACTGTGCAACTTGCTTTTGCCAAAGCACAGTAATAGCAGTTATTAACTGTATTTTATTTTACGTAAATTTCCTAAGTATGTCCTAAAATACAACTACAAAAGCGGTGGAAGCATAATTTCTTTTGAGTCTACAAAATCACCCTCAAAATTTATCGTCTGATTCTCGAAGGTTCTTGCTTTTGCAAGACTTGAGCGTAATTTCGCTCGCTCAACTGAATCTTTGACTCCACCGAGAATATATATTAGTAGCTTCGCTGCTAAGTCTTTTCCAGCTACGAGTATTCGCTTGCGGTTAGGGTCGTATAATACACCGTACCATATGGATTTTGGCAACTCAATATTACTAAAACCACCTTCACGGTCAAATTTACGGAGCTTCTTAAAAATCTTTTCGAGCGAAATTTCTTTTTTGAAGACTAAAACACCTAGCGCTTGAACTATTGCGACTTGACCGACTGGACGGAAAAGCATGTTTCCTTCTCCACTTTCTTTCTCAAAGCTGAAGCGTCGTAATGCTGGTGTATCCTCGTCTTCTAGTACTTTATAACTCGAAAGACTGGCTAAGTAATCAAAAAGTTGATGAAATTCAGCAATTCCTTCGGCTAACTCATCGCTTTCAGGACGTTTAGGGACTAAACCTTTTTCTTGTTTCCAGTGTGGATATTTCTGTCCTAAGTAGCGTTCTGACATTTCTTTGAGTGCTTGCAGCGTCGTCAAGACTGTAGATTTTGTGGCAACAGTCGCGCTATTCCAATTTACGCGCGCTTTTCTATCCTCGCGTTGTTCCAATAAGGGATGACTCACAGCTATTTTTCTAGCAGCGATAGAGAAGCCATCATCTTCATCTAACTGTGTCAGTTGACCTTTGGTTAAAGGTACTGCCATCAGGTTGACGTGGACGAAAATTGAGCGTACTCTTTGCCTTGCTTCTTCGCGCGTTTCTCCAATTCCAACTGCCGATATAAACTCGATACCTATTTTTTCTTGTGGTATGTTTTTCAGGTAACTTTGTGAAATATCGAACTGTTCGACTAAATCATCTATAGTTATAAATGATTCGTAAGGAGTTTTGTCTCTTTTATAACGTTGAAGCTTGCGCGCGGAAAGTAACTCTATTAAACCCTGGACTCCCATCAAACGATGCTGTCCGTCTAAGGCATAAATGGTTACATCTTCATCTGAAATGTTGAGTAAGCCAAATTTGTTTCCACTATCTAATGGAGTGAATTCTATAGCAGACCTTCTCGCTTTGCCTTTACTATCCCACTCTTCAGCATGAGGAATATCTACCCAAGGTTGATTAACGACTACAAGAACTGGGGGGAACTTGTGGTGCTTACGTGATGCAAGATATTGTACTAAAGCTGATTGACGTGACCAGTCGATAGGACGCTGTTGGATTTCGTCGATACTCTCGGCATCTATCTCGATATTGCCCGTTTGAGGATTATACTTATGACGAAGCAAAGGTAAATATGAAGCGAAGTTAACCCGATTCGCAAACCATTCGAGAGTAACAGAGCCTACATATGCTTCTGTACCACCCATTTCAACTTTTTGCACTGGGATTTGATTCTCATTCTCGAAAGACTTGTCAAGGAGTTGAGAAAGCACCTGTTTATCGGTAGTTCCTCCCAATGAGTAAGAACCTGTAGTATCCTTAACTTGCTTAGATGTTCTGGCGCCCATATGAATTTTTAAAAACTAGGGTTGACATAAGAGTCAAATTTTTTAACAATTATATGTCTGTAGTGTAGTTTTTAAAAACCATATAATGCTATATTTTATTATAAATATTTTTACTTAACGTCCAGCAACAATTGTTATAATCACGTTACAGCTATTTTGGAGCATTATTGTAAAGAAATGATAAGAATAATAAGTGATATAACTTTAACGGTTGTTAAGTCCGCTTCTGTAGCGGACTTTATTTGTGAGGTGTAATTTTGTGTTAGGTAGGGAAGGACAATGGCAAAAGTAAAAACAGCAGACAGTAAAGGTCAGCAAAAGCGTGGATTACCAGAGTTTATCGAAAATGTTCAAGCTCTGACAAAAGAAATTCAAGATTTATACTGCTTAGACGCTGTACCCTGGTGTCTTGGCTACAGTGGTGGTAAAGATAGTACTGCGACTTTACAGTTAGTATGGAATGCCATAGCCCAACTTCCACTTGAAAAACGCACAAAAACCATCCACGTCATTACAACAGATACTCTTGTAGAAAATCCTTATGTTTCTCATTGGGTACGTAAATCTTTAGAGCAAATAAAAATGGCTGCTGAAGAACAACAAATGCCAATGGAACCTCATTTGCTACAACCAGAGTGGAAAGAAACATTTTGGGTCGGATTGATTGGTAAAGGATACCCTGCACCAAGGAGAAAATTTCGTTGGTGTACAGAGCGTTTAAAAATTAGCCCATCAAATCGGTTTATCCGAGATGTAATTCGCTCCTTTGGGGAAGCTATTGTAGTTTTAGGAATACGCAAAGCAGAAAGCGCTCCACGTGCAAAACGCATGAAGGAGTGGGAAGCAAAACGAGTTCGTGATCATCTCAGCCCTAATATGAACTTGCCAAACTCTTTGGTTTATAGTCCAATTGAAGATTGGCGAAATGACGAAGTTTGGCTTTACTTGATGCAGTGGGATAATCCTTGGGAATATAGTAACAAGGATTTGTTTAGTATGTACAGAGGCGCCAGTGCTGATAACGAATGTCCTCTGGTTGTAGACACATCAACACCAAGTTGTGGAAACTCTCGTTTTGGATGTTGGGTTTGTACATTAGTAAGCGAAGATAGCTCACTTTCGGCAATGATTCACAACGATGAAGAAAAAGAATGGTTACAACCACTTTTAGACCTTCGTAGAGAATTAGATGTAGAGGAAGAAGACCGTTCTTGGAGAGATTTTAGACGCAGAACAGGAGGTGTTCAACTGTATGAGCGCAATATAGAAGGTGAAATTTCTGTAGAACCAATACCTGGTCCATATATCAAAGAAGCTCGTGAGCATTGGCTCAGAACACTTTTAACTGTTGAGCAACAGTTACGGCGCGATGCACCAAAAGATATGAACGATATAACCCTGATTTCTCTTGAGGAATTAAGTGAAATTCGTCGTATATGGTTAGAAGAAAGACATGAGTTTGATGATAGTTTACCTCGCATTTATAAAGAAGTGACTGGAGAAGAATTTAAAGATCCCCGTCCAGGTGCTGGCTACAGTTTACTTGGTAGCGATGAATGGGAAGTACTCGAAGAAATTTGTGAAGGTGACGCTATGCATTTAGAATTAATTGCAAAGCTATTAAACACCGAATATCAGTTTCGTAAGCGCGCACGTCGTGTGGGAATATATGATGAGTTATTAAAGTGTTTCGAGACAAGCTCACGCTCACAAAAAGAAGCAATTGACAACGCTCACCTCAAGCGAGATTTGAAAGAAGCAGTTAGCGAAGGCAACATTCAGAAAGTCAAACAATTGACCATAGGAGATGCTTTACTCTCGGAGGAAGTAAAAAGTTCATCTTCTAATGATGAATCTTTAGATGCAAACGACAAAAATGATTCAACTAAGTCAATAAGTTGGGGAAAAAAGAAGTACAAGTCCAAAGAATGAATTAACACTATCCAATAGTCAAAAATTTATCAAACAATTATCTAGAGACAACCTATATAATGTCTCTAAACAAATTGGAAATATTTTCCTCTCATCAGATATTAATTGTTTGTGTTCTTCGCTACTATTTGAACTATAATCTTCATGTGCAAGGTACTAATAGGCTATCACTAATCTGGTATGCATCTACAAAGCTCTAAATAAAAACTATTATGAAATTTATTGAACTAGTATTACAAAACTTTGGACCGTATAGCGGGAGAAACGTTATCAATCTTGACACAGAAGTTGATGAAGACACTTCACGTCCAATACTACTACTTGGCGGAATGAATGGTGGTGGAAAAACAACATTTTTAGACGCGATACGTCTCGCACTATACGGACATCGAGCGGAGTGTTCAACGCGCGGAAATTTAAGCTATAGTGATTTTTTGAGTCAATGTGTTAATAACCACGCGACTCCTGTTGATAACACAAGGATTGAATTAACTTTTGAACATATTCAAGAGAATAAAGCTGTAGTATATAAAATTGTACGCTATTGGGATAGTATTCCTAAAGAAGGTAAAGACTCATTAGGTGTTCTAGAATTAGACCCTAAAGTACCTGATGGGTTGGAAAGAGAAGAATTAGTAAATACGTGGGATGATTATATTGAAAATATACTACCCGTAGGAATTTCTAATTTATTCCTCTTTGATGGTGAGCAAGTTAAAGAGTTAGCAGAACAGGAAGTTCCACCTCCATCTGTTGCAGACGCAATACGTGCAATGTTGGGATTAGAACTTGCGGATAAGTTGGCAGTTGACATTGAAATTATAGTCAACCGGAAGCGTAAAGAATTAGCTGATACAAAGGATTTAGCCGACCTTGAAGAAATAGAAGAGAAGCTAAGTTTTTTGCAAGAAGACTACTTAAAAATCAAAGAAGAAGAAGCTTCATATATAAGTTATTACAATCAAGCGGAAAAAGACCAAAAAGATGCTCTAGATAAATTTGTTGCGGAAGGTGGGAAAATAGCCGCAGAACGTAACCAATTAGAAAAGCAGCGTGACCAAAAAGTATCAGAAGTAGATGAAGCACGCTTAGGTATGTGTGATTTATCAGCAAATATCTTACCGCTAGCTTTAGTAGAAAATTTACTTATCCAAGGACAAGCTCAAGGAGAGAAAGAATATCGTATTCAGCAAGCGCAAATTGCCAGCGACATATTATTCGAGCGTGATAAACGTCTGCTCGATTTAATATCAAAATTAGATATACCATCTGAAGAATCTCAAAAAATTAAGAGTTTTTTGGATGAAGATATTACAACTCTCAATGCTAATCTCATACAACCAGAGGAACTTTGGTTATTGCCGGATGCAGATAGCTTAAGTCAATTAAGTAATATATTCTATCAGTTACAAAACACAAAGAATTTAGCAAAACAGCAATTAAAGATTTTGAAGCAAAAAGAAGACGAGATCATCACATTAGAGCGTCAAATTCAAACTGCCGCTTCTCCTGAAGAATATATTTATTTAGTAGATGTTTTAAAAAAAGCTCAGAAAAAAGTTGCTGAAGCTGGCACAAAATGCGAGTCTATTAAAGGACGTGTTCGTCAATTAGAGCTTGAAATCGCAAGTACAAAGGAAGATTTAAGAAAATATACCAAACAAACAATGGATAAAAAAAATTATGAGCATATAATTGCAGCATCGGCAAGAGTACAACAAACACTTAAACTATTTCGAGAAAAGCTCACATTAAAAAAATTGAACAAGCTAGAAATTGAAATAACTGAATGCTTTCGCTACTTGTTGCATAAATCAGACTTAGTTCATCGCGTAGCTATTAATACCGATAACTTTAGCCTTTCATTATATGACGTGCGGGGTAAATCTGTTCCCAAACATCGTTTATCAGCAGGGGAAAAGCAACTTTTAGCCATTGCTTTTTTATGGGGACTCGCGCGCGTATCTGGGCGCCGCTTACCTGTTGCCATTGACACACCATTAGGGCGCCTCGACTCATCACACCGAGGTAACTTAGTCGAAAAATACTTCCCAGCAGCAAGTCATCAGGTAATATTACTCTCTACAGATACAGAAATAGGTAAAGCCGAAGTTGAAAAACTCCGAGAAAACGAAGCTATCGCGCGCGAGTATTTACTTAAATATGACTCGGCAAAGCGCCAGACATCGGTAGTTGATGGATATTTCTGGTAATAAAGGACAAGTAAACAATGTTAAGCTGTTTTGATGTCGCTAAATATTTTTTGACTCAAATTTCTGAGGATGCAGGAGACTTGATGTCAAATCTTAGGTTACAAAAATTAGTTTATTATGCTCAGGGATTTTATTTAGCACTTTATGATACGCTGCTGTTTCCTGAACCTGTAGAAGCTTGGACACATGGGCCTGTTGTTCCTGTGTTGTTTGAATATTACAAAAAGTATGGAGCAGGCGCCATCGATTACCCTAATGATGTAGATTTTTCTATATATGATGAAACAATAAGTTTTTTAGATGAGGTTTATTTAGAATTTGGGCAATTTGCTGCTTGGAAGTTACGTAATATGACCCAGGAGGAATATCCTTGGAAATTAGCGGTTCAAACTCATGCAGAAATTTCTCATAAGTCAATGAAGGAATATTTTAAAACTCAGTTAAATAACGAAGAAGCAATTTAACTCCGCTCCTTGTAAGGTGCGTGACGCTACTAAACTATCTGTTTTACTTCACGATTGTTATGGCGTCACACACCCTACTCCTTATACTCAGCACTTTATACTCAGCACTTAGCACTTTATACTCAGCACTTAGCACTTTATACTCAGCACTCAGCACTTTATACTCAGCACTCAGCACTTTATACTCAGCACTTAGCACTTTATACTCAGCACTCAGCACTTTATACTCAGCACTTATTATGGAACCACCACTTGAACGTGTAAAATTATCGCAAACGGCTAAAGAGCAACTAATTAAGCTCAAGCGGATTACAAAAATAGACCAATGGAATATATTATGCCGTTGGGCACTATGTCGTTCGCTAGCAGAACCAACACCTCCCTCCCCAGTACCTATAAAATTAGACAGTAATGTTGAGATGAATTGGCGCGTGTTTGGTGGTGATATTTCTGATATGCTGTTAATCGCTCTTAAGCAGCGCTGCTATAACGATGGTTTAGGAACTACAAAAGAAGTTTTAGCAGAACAGCTAACATTACACCTACACCGTGGTATTGGTTATTTGGCTGGCGACCAGAAGATTAAGAAAATAGAAGATTTAATTGAATTAACTGTAAACGCATCATGTTAGATGACCCAGAAAAACCAAAAGATGTATGGACTGATTACGTCTGGGCTGACACAGAGTTGGAAGCCATGCGAAAATGTCAAATTAAGGCAGAGCGAGCTACTATAGAAGGTAAAACAGTTGTGAGGTTGATTAGTCAACCAAAGAAAGTAGCTAAAGGGAAACGCTACGAATGTACCTTTGAAGGAGAGGTTAATGATGCTTGAGCTTCCAGTAATTCCCAAAGTTGGAGAGGTTTTCTTAGCAGTCGAATTGAATGCTATAGAAAATATGACCGTTTCAGAAACTTTAAAGTTGTTAGAGAATATGGGCTACAATCCAACCCTGCGTTATCGGCAATCAAAAGATGGAAGTATTTCCGTTTATGCTTTGCTTAAGCACGAGCATATAAACCCTGATATATTGCAATCAGATTATCTTGGCGAAGAGCTTGATGCACTAGCGGAAGTAATTCAACCACCAGATGCTATAGTCTCACCGCGCGGAATTAGTAGCGCTAAAACTTTAACCTCTATAACAACTGTTTAATTTTTCACTTTTCAGTTTTAGATGCTTCTAAATTGATTATAATATTAATCCCCCTTAGCCCCCTTAATAAGGGGGGAACTGGAGTAGATTTTTAACTTTTTAAAATCTGGAAAAAAAAGCTAATTCTTAGCCCCCTTTATTAAGGGGGGTTGGGGGGATCAAATCCAAATTCTCAATTTTCCCCAACATCCTCTTCCTCATCTTCTACATTTTCAGAAATAGGTCTACCCGACCAATCAATTGGTTCAAGTAAGCTAGCTCTAAAATCTTCAACAGTATCACGGTACTTCTGTTTTAAATATCGAATTCTAGTACTTATTCTTAAACCTAGTGCATGACTTATCATCGAAGCAATTAATCCTCTTCCTTCCTTCCCAGAGTCCGCGCGTTGTTTCGTTGGGTTCCAAATAACATTTACCCAAGGCGCCTGATCTATATCTACTGGTACATGAGTCATTATGGCTTCTATTGCATCTTCGACTGATTTATTTTGAAGCTTAACTAATTTTAAGACATCAGCTAGAATAAATTGACCGATAGGACGAGCATAAACGTTTCCTCCAGAAATCGGTTTACCACTATCATCAAAAATAAGGGCGCCGTTATCCATCCGCTTGCGAATATCTCCAGCTTTTTTCCTACCCCTGAGAACATCATCAAAACCAGGACATTTACGTAACCAATACATCCAGATATTTTCTAGATAGTCATAAAATTCATCCAACTCGGTATCAGTTGGTCGAAACTGCTTAAATTTTGCATCAATATCTAACCCACCATTATAAGCTCCAAGCAATACTTCATTTGTTTCATAAAATGTTGTTAAAGTCGCAATGTAAGGGTCATGTACTTTTTTTGGCGATATTTGTTTAGAACCTAAGTTACCTAAAACTAACATCTTTAATGTGTCATTCTCTTTAATCAAACGACGTGAAACAATTGCCACCGCATCATCTTCATCAATAGCAATATTCATACCAGAGCTTGTTGGTTTAGCTCGACGATTCAAAGTAGAAAATAATCTTCGAGTCCTCTCTAAACCTTCTTTTGTATTCTCATGCTTCAGAATAATAACGCTAATCTCTTCTTTCGCTAAATCAGGATTTTGTCTTATGCCTTCTTGAATTGACTTTAATCTATGTTGACCATCTAAAGCATAATATATTTGGCTACCATCAAACCGTAACAACCCAAATCCATAACTCGAACGCTCTGTGTTGTCATCTATTAAATGATGCTCTTGAACTTTAACCGCAGAAAACTCCGGTTCTCCTCCATATACAGCTACAACTATGGCGCCATAAAATCGTTGTGGTGTATTTACAAGATAAGGAACCATCTCCTTTTGCACACGGTCTTGAATTTCTCTTTGAATTAACTCATCCAAATCTTTGTTTGCATGAATTTCTTCTGCTAACCGACATTCGCGCGCGACTTTACCCAGCTTCATGACGGTGACATAATAATCCCAATCACCCATCTTAGCTTTTAATGCTGGTACATAATCTGCCATAACAGTGCTTCCCTGGTTTAATGATTTATTTACTTTTCTACGCTTTGGCGCCTATAATAAATTTGAGCAAGGTTCTCATTATCATAAAAACCCGCCATAAATTCATCAATGCG
Organism: Calothrix sp. CBUCES-K 9914; assembly: GCF_059640475.1. NCBI lineage: Bacteria > Bacillati > Cyanobacteriota > Cyanophyceae > Nostocales > Calotrichaceae > Calothrix > Calothrix sp. CBUCES-K 9914. Next base: position 75,344 of record NZ_JBXXZH010000003.1, on the reverse strand, counting down.
ACGCTAGCCCAGTGTAGTTACAAATTATTTAAAAAAGCTTAACTGAAACTTTTATAACAAATACTTACGTAAGACGTATGTAAATTAGCTTTACTTTACAGTAATTTTACATAGTTAAGCACTTTTATGTATTTAAAACAAATGATATTACACAAACAATCTTGTGGAATGGGCATCCTTGCCCGTTCCATATTAAAGGTATAAAGGCGGGCAGGGATGCCCGCTCCACAATAAAAAATTGTGTTTACTATAAGTTACTCAAATTTAACCTTGCTATAAATATCAGCAAGCATTATTTGGAAGGGCATTGAGTTCAAAGATAAAGTTTGATTTAAATCATCATATTCTGTAAATGTCCAAGTTTTGCTGTTAGTTTTATAATATTGCTCAACATGTGCGCTATATTGGTCTATTAAAATATATTCTTTAAAGCTAGGTATAGTACGATAAGCAACAAATTTTTGGTCTTTATCATATGCTCTTGTAGATTCTGATAATACTTCAGCTATCATTAAAGGGTTAGTAATGGTATCTCGGCGCCCTTCCTGTAGTTGTATCTCTCCTTCAACTACCATTACATCAGGATAAGTGTTAATGCCTTTTTTAGGTATCCAGAGTTTTTGGTCTGCAACAAAGGTTTCATATGATTGCTGTTTTACTGATAAATTCAATGCGGCGCTAAAGTTTAAAGCTATTCTATTGTGATTCGGTGTTCCACCAGTCATAAGAATAATTTCACCATCAATATACTCATGACGTTCCTGTGAATTAATTTCTAATTCAAAATATTCGTCAAGAGTATAATATTCTTTTTTGTTAGCTTGTACAATCATTTGATTATTGCCTAAGCATTCAAGTTATCACCTTATATTATAGATATATTTAGAGTAATTTCAGAGCAATTGTAACAATTTAAACTTATGGTGTGAACCACAAAGACACAAAGGACACAAAGAAAGAGGGATAGTCTTTGTGTTAAATATAATACCTGAAACGAGTTGAGGTGCCTGAAATATCAAGAAAGTTGAAGATTTGCTCGAAATGACAGCAAAAAATATATATAGATAATATATAGTCGCCCTTTTCCCTTCTTGCTATGACTGGGAGCTACATTGAAATTGAACGTCACCGTGCTGCAATACAGCGTGTTGATATATCGCGTCCTGTTAAACTTGCCCTTGAGTGGAATATTCTCACTCTTAGCAAAAGCTTTTTTGACTACGGTTGTGGTTACGGTGGTGATGTTCAGCGCACTACGAAACTAGGGTATCAAAGTACTGGTTGGGACCCTTATTACTTCCCCAATGAGACGCTAGTTTCTGCGGATGTTGTTAATATTGGTTATGTTCTTAATGTCATTGAAGATACTACTGAACGCGCTGAAGCTCTTTCTAAAGCTTGGAACCTTACACAAAAAGTACTCGTTGTTTCAGCACAAGTATTAGTTAATGCTCCAAGTCATCATCAAATATCTTACGGTGATGGTATAGTTACCCGTTTAAATACGTTTCAGAAATATTACGAGCAAGAAGAACTTAAAAAGTATATAGATGAGACATTAAACGCTGATGCTGTACCCGTAGCGTTAGGTGTTTATTTTGTCTTTCGCTCGGAAGAAGAGAAACAACATTTCAAAGCTATTAGATACTTCTCTCGCACTTACACACCGCGCGTTCGCATTTCGACTAAGCGTTTTGAAGACTACCAAGAAATACTGCAACCGCTTATGGAGTTTTATACACAACGCGGTAGACTCCCGATAAAAGGAGAATTAGAAAAGCAAGAACAATTATTAATCGAGTTTAGTAACTTCAAGCGCGCGTTTGCTGTTATTCTCCAAGCAACCGATGAAGCAGAATGGGATGCTATCGCTTACCGTCGTTCGCTCGATATCCAAGTATACCTGGCATTAATGCAACTCGAAGGTAATCGTTCCCTGTACAAACTACCACTAGAAATGCGTCAAGATATCAAAGCCTTTTTTGGTCACTACGAAGACGCTTGTGACGTTGCCGACAGAAAATTATTTAGCTTGGGACAACCAGGAGTTGTGAAAACTGCGTGCGATAAAAGCAAAATTGGCAAACGTACCCGTAGCGCACTTTATGTTCACGCTTCCGCACTCCAAGAACTCGACCCTTTATTACGAATATACGAAGGATGTGCAACCCGCTTTATTGGACGTGTCGATGATGCTACTTTGATAAAATTTTACATTGATGAACCGCGAATATCCTATCTATACTATCCAGATTTCGATACAGACCCACATCCTGCTTTAAAAGCAAGTATTAATATTGACTTAAAAACACTTAGAGTTACTCATTACGATTATTCAGATAGAACAAACCCACCTGTTTTACACCGTAAGGAAACATTTGTTGTATCTAGTTATCCTGATTATGATAAATTTGCCAAGCTGACTCAGCAGGAAGTAGAGTTAGGGTTGCTTAAGAATAAAAACGAAATTGGCACGCGCGATGGTTGGTTAAAGTGCCTAGCTGAACATAACGTGGAAATTCAAGACCATCAAGTAATACCTGGTAACGGATGAGATGTTTATCATCCGTTGCTAACTGACCGTTCATACATTTGTGAAATTTCTAACACTCTTTGTAACCATTGTTGTGCTTGGGAAGACGCGACATGTCGCGTCTCTACATTGTCTGTTGAATTAGACCAGATTTTTTCCTTATCGAATAACCAACGTGTTAAAACACGTCCTAGATCAACTAGTTCTGCTGCTTGGTCAATGTCATCGTTTTTAACCATATCTGGAACAGTCCACTCGATAAAATACCTACTTTCTTTAGCAAGGTTTAATATCGCTTGTTGTTGCGATGCGTCAGTAAACAAGGTTTGAATGGAAGCTAAGTTGATACCTAGCTGCTGCAAGCGGGTAGATATATCGTTAATTGTAAAGTTTTGTTGCTGTAAAGCGAAGTCTGTCATATCCCACCTAAAAATTCTATGATAAAACGTTCATACGTTTAAGAGATATTCACGTAAATTCAGGAACTAAACTATAAATTTATACGTTATATCCGTTACATCTGTTGTATCCGTTGCCATGAAGTCACTTATATGTAATACATTTAATAACAAAAAATACAAATAGCAAATATAGTGTTAATTTCCGTGCAATTAACCGGGCGCGATATGTATATATATGAACTAAACAGGAAAAGGTATTTTTTCGACTATGACAAAAAATTCATCGATATTAAGGGTATATGGCAACCGCAAGATGGCGGCGCTGTTATTACTAGGATTCTCGTCAGGTTTGCCACTTTATTTAACGGGTAAAGACCCTTTACAAGCTTGGCTGACTCAAGAAGGTGTTGGGCTAGGTGCCATTTCTGCATTTACTCTTGTTAGTTTGCCATATTCTTTAAAGTTTTTGTGGTCGCCTATTCTTGACCGCTTTGTACCACCGTTTTTAGGAAGGCGCCGAGGTTGGTTGTTAATAACTCAAGTTGCCTTACTGCTGGGTATTTTGGCAATGGCAACACAAAAACCTTCTCAAGGATTACAAGTTCTAGCTATTATCGCGGTTACAGTTGCCTTTTTTAGCGCTAGCCAAGATATTGTCGTTGATGCTTACCGTACTGATGTGCTTGAAGAACAAGAACTTGGTGCTGGTGCGTCTATATTTTTATTGGCATATCGCCTTGCCCTTTTGATCGCTGGAGGTATAAGTTTTTCTTTGGTAGGTTTTCTCCAGTCTTGGCAAGCTGTTTATGTGGGAATGGCGTTGTTAATGGGAATTGGTGTTATTGGCTCGATTTTTGCTCCTGAACCAAAACAGCGTGTAGCTCCTCCTCGGTCTTTATATGATGCTGTGACGCTGCCGTTTATTGATTTTTTTCGGCGTAAGGGCGCCTTACAGGGTCTTTTAATTTTGGTGTTTATTGTAATTTATAAAATAGGAGACTCTTTACTTAGAAACGTTGCTACACCATTTTTGTTAGATAAAGGTTTGAACTTTGCTGCACCAGATTTAGGATTTCCGAAAGCTCTCTCAATTGTCGCTGTAATTGTCGGAACTTTGGCTGGTGGCGCCGTTATGACCAAGATTGGAGTTAACCGCGCTCTGTGGATATTCGCTATACTACAAGCTGCTGGCAACCTAACTTACTTTGTATTAGCAGTTGTCGGCAAAAACTACCCCTTGATGGTCGCTGCACTTAATATCGAAAATTTTTGTGCTGGTTTGGAGTCGGCGGCGTTTGTCGCGTTTATGATGAGTCTTTGCAACCAGGGTTTTTCCGCTACGCAGTACGCACTACTTTCTAGCCTGCAAGCTTTCAGTCGAGATATTCTTTCCGCACCAGCTGGAGCATGGGCAGAAGCTACAGGCTGGCCTACTTTCTTCCTAATAACCGCAATTGCTGCTTTACCAGGAGTAATCCTACTACCATTTTTTGCACCTTGGAATCCCAAACCAATATCACTAAATCGACCCGGACTAGATGAGGAAATATAAGGAAATTTAATCTATGGGGCAAAGAGTTGTCGTTGTTATCTCTACGACCATCCTTTTTTTAACAGGTCTTTTACTTGGCTACGTCCTCTCACAACTTGTTCTCGGGCGCTTGGCGCTTAACCTCGTCACCTTCCTAGGAACATTTAGCTTAATCGTAATATTTGCTACGCTATACTACGTATTATTTTGGGAGTTTCGCAGACAGCAAGCACAACCAGCAGGGCGCCAACCATCTAGCCGCCAATACAGCGCTGACGAATTCGCACCCCCCATTGCCCAACTCAAAAACCAACTTACTAACTTATTAGATGGAGACACGAGTGGCGCCGAACGTCTCGTTGCTCAAGCGCGTAAAACCTACCCCAATATGCCAGAAAATTGGTACTGGGAAAGAGTTATCGCCGATGTAGAACGCGATAGACGGTAGGAGTATTGTAGGATAGCTAACTGCCTGTCCCTAAAAGTTACATCCTGCCTATTTCTAGAAGTTGCATCCTGCCTGTCCATAGAAGTTGGACGGGCAAGATGCCCGTTCCACAAGATTTTGTTTTTCACAAGATTTTGTTTTTCACCTATAGAGATTTTCTTATGGGGCAGTTTTGCAGCTAAAATAAATCAAGCATGGTTAATAAATCTTTAATTTTATTTCCAGCATCCTTGTTTGTATAAGTTGAATTATGAATATTGTTCGCCAATACATTGCCCCTTTAATCGCTGTTATCATTTTCTTGATTGCTCTCGTTGCAACCAGCGCACGCATCTTCTTACCATCTGACATGTCCGCGCCTGCTCCCGTTGATGGTGTAGGACTTAACACAGAGCTAGATGGACAGAGTAACACATTAGTCTCAATGAAGGCACCGTCTTTAAAGTAGAGTGCTTAATAGCACACATTAATTCTTACCTCTGTGTACAAACGCGATTAATCCCTGCGGTAAAACCTCCGGTTTACGCATCTCTACTTTTGTCTTTACGGTAAATATATATACTAACACAACTTAATTATATAGAGTATAAGGCATTATTTATCATAGATATATGTCTAAATTATAATGGTATAACTTTAAATACCTTTGGAAAATTCACCGAAGGTTAATTTTGTGCAGTAAGTTTTCGTGTCAAATTGTACTTAGTGAGTTCCCATAAACAACCTTGAATTCTTTTTTGATACCATCTTATAAAATTCGTCGAGGCTCGACCCTAGATAGAGCGTTACTGGTAAAGTTTATGCAGCGAACTTACCAAGACATTTTTCCAGACCAAGACTTTTCTCATTTGTCAAGGACTGTAGAACAATATTTATCGAGCGAAACACCGTTGTGGTGGGTATATTTTGCGGAAACAGAAGAAGCTATAACTCCTTCAACTTCTTCTGTCGGTTGTCTTTGGATGGGAAATGCTATCGACCAAATTACAGGTTTGCGTCATGCTCATTTATTTCTATTATACGTTATTCCCGAACATCGGCGCCGAGGTGTGGGTAAAGCGTTAATGGAATATGCACAAACATGGGCAAGAGCGCGCGGAGACAAGCAAATAGGTCTGCAAGTTTTTTCTGAAAACACACCTGCTCTTAACTTATATAACCAACTCGGTTTTCAAACACAATCTTTATGGATGGTCAAACGCTTAGAGAACGGAGAGTAACCCCCTACCTCTTCCCCCTAACCCCTTCCCCAATTTAAAATCAATGCATGTGTGGAAGATGACCGTTTGTAATGGTACTTTTTATTTATGTATGATGACGATGACCTCAGCTTACTTGACCCCGAAGCCGAGCTAGAAAGTCCTCTCGACCGGATTGAACCGCTGACTGAATCTTCAGAGGTCTCACTTCCTGACCCGGATGAGATGCTCGCGCTTCTTGACAGTCCACAGCCACAGCAAAGAATGCTGGCGGCACGTGCTTTTTGTGACATTGAAGATGCACGCGCAACTTCTCCCTTAATTCGTTTGTTGACAGATACTTGTCCTCTAGTGAGGGTAAGTGCAGCTTATGGAATTGGGCGCAATCCAAGCTCTAATGCAGTAGAACCACTGATAAAGCAGTTAAATCGCGACTGGAACGGTTACGTGCGTAAAGGTGTAGTTTGGGCATTAGGAAATTGTCGCGACCGTAGAAGTTTAGCCCCCCTAGCAGATGCACTCAAAACAGATATTTCGGCAGTGCGACTATGGGCAGCTAGCGCACTCGCTCAAATGGCAGGTGTTGGTTATGACGTAGTTGTTGGCGCCATGCCTCCTTTAATTTCGGCTTTAGTTCAAGACCCAATTGCAGCAGTTCGTAGTAATTGCGCTTGGTCTATTGGACAATTATGTCGTGAGCTACCTTCAAACGTAGTTTATGCCACTGCAATTGATGCCTTAATCCAAACTTTCGCTGAAGACACCGACTTAGGAGTGCGCGAAGACGCTAAAGCTGCCCTTTTAGGTGTAGGAGACACGCGCGGGCTTCAAATGATAGAAACTTTGGAACAAGAAGGATGGTTTTAAAGTAGGGTGCGTGACGCTATAACAATTCTTAAACGAAGCTAATCACCAGGTGGCGTCACGCACCTTACTGTTTTTTAAAAGTTATAATCATGAGTCGGTGCGTGACGCTACAAGTCTTACATCTACGTTGAAATTTCCTTATAGCGTCACGCACCCTACGTTTTTAAATGTCATGTTGAACGCAGTTTTTAGTTTGGGCGATATTGAATTCTATATATTCTGTTATTTGCTTCATCGGTAACCAGTAAACTACCATCTGGCGCCACAAGTAAACCTACTGGACGTGCCCATGTTGTTGGAATACTGGAGTCTTGTAAAAAGCCTGTTAGAAAATCTTCATAATAACCTTGTGGGCGCCCGTTGCTATCAAAAGGAATAAATACTACTTTGTAACCAGTTCCTGCGTTACGATTCCAAGAACCACGAAATGCTGCAAATGCTCCGTTTTGATATTTAGCTGGAAATGTTTTACCATCGTAAAATTTAACACCTAGTGCGGCTGAATGTGCCTGAAATAGTACGTCGGGTGTACGAGTAGTTTGTACTAAGTCGGGACGTTTACTTTTACCGTTTGCGGTTTGACGTGGGTCTATATAATTAGGCGTTATGTATGCATATGGCCAACCATAAAATTCACCCTGCCGAATACGTGTAAAGTAGTCAGGTACTAAATCATCCCCTAAACCATCGCGTTCGTTAACTGTTGTATAAAGTTCTTTTGTAACTGGATGAAAAGCTAAACCTACAGGGTTTCGTAAACCTGAAGCAAATGTTTGTCGTCCTTGACCATCTAAGTTCATTATCTGTACTGAAGCGCGCGGTGTTGGTTCTTCATCGACGTTTGACAGAGAACCAATTGATACGTATATTTGATTACGGTCTGGTGATGCTAAGACATTACGTGTCCAATGTTGGTTATATCCTCCACCTGGTAAGTCAGTAATTTTTTGACCAATACCAGTAAGTTGCTGTTGCCCTTTGGTGTAGGGAAAGCGCAGTACAGCATCAGTATTACCCAAGAAAAAATAATTACCTGCAAATGTCATCCCAAATGGTATATTTAACCCATTTTGGGCGCCTGCGAATGTTGTTTTAACGTCAGCAACTCCATCCCCGTTCGTATCACGCAGTAAACGAATACGGTTTTGTTTTGTTTCTGTTACTAAAACATCTCCCGAAGGTGTCAATGCTAACCAACGTGGCGCCTCTAAATCTTCGGCATATAAATTTACACTAAAACCAGCAGGTACATTTAAGATTGGATTTTTGGGTATTGGAACAACCTGGGGAGATTTTGAAGCGCTATCGGTAGCAAAAGGCTTGGGTAAGTCTTTTATATTAATGCGAATCGGTGTAGGGTTAAGTGGTTGAGTCGGGATAGTAGTATTTTTAGCTTGTTTTGAATTTTGATTTTGCGCTAGCTCTGTTGTAGAAACTTCGGTAGGCTTTTGTGAGGGATTTTCTAGAGTTGCTACTGTTTGAGTACAAGCAGATGCAGCAAGTAACAACACAGGTAGGATTGAACGCACGAGCATTTTCATAAAGCAAGATTGGCAACGGATATAACGGATGTAACGGATGGTTTATGAGTTCTATCCGTTACCTTTATAAAAATGATAGTCAAGAGTTATGCTTTACGAACTCCAGCGTAAGGATGAAAAATGTATACAAGCTCTTGTTGGGTTCATGGGCGCCTCCACCCAACCTACAATTATCTTTATTGAAAAACGAGAATAACCATCCGTTACATCCGTTACATCCGTTACATCCGTTACATCCGTTGCAAGCGTGTACCGTAACGTAACAATCTTTCAATTGCTCCCAAACGATTTTCCCATACGCGAACTTGATAGGGGTTTTGCGCTGACTGTTCACGCATCCACGCTCTAAATAATGACTGGAAACGCACGAGCGACGATTTCGCGGTTGTTAACCTGGATGCACTTGGTGTTTCTGCAAGTTGATTTAATGCTGTTTCTAAAACATCTGCTTGTTGTTTAAAAGCTGATAGTCCTGTTGGTGTTAATTTTAGTTGGTTGTTTTTCTCAATCCATTTCCATTCAGTTTGTAATGCAGTATAACGTGCTGCTGCTGTTTGAAATGGTTGGCGATGGGGTATTGGTTCTCTACTGGCGCCGCTTGATTTGGTTAAACTACCTGAACTACCCTGAGTACTATTAAATACTTGCTGTAAATCACCCGTTAAGTTCTCTGCTGCAAATAATGCATAACCGACAGCTGGTAAATCTCGAATTGCTTGAATTTGGTCAAAAGCTCCCGGAGTTGGAAGGTTGAGCAAGCGTATACCTGGTACTAGCAATGCTGCACCTAGTTGTCCAAACTGCGTTGAAGCTATCCACGGTTGTGCTAATCGCTCAAAGCGGGTAGTATCAAGCGCATAAGTCATCGGCACAATTAAATCTATATCACCTCGTCTCGCCCACACTTCCCAGTTCTGCTGAATTTTTTGAATTCGTTCTTGTTCTGGTAAAGGAAACACTGCAACCGATATAGTTAAATTAGATTTCTTTTGCCGTAATCTTTGTGAGACTTCTGCTACAAAACTATTGACTTGCTCGGTGCGAAATGTCGTCCACTTTTCCCATAAATCGCTTTGTTTTGGTGAAATAGTTGCAGGGTCTACACCGTAAATTTGCCTAAATTGAAGACGTGCTGCTGTTCCATATCCATAAAGTCTTCCTGCATTAGGGTCTTGAAATGGATAGCGAATGTAGTCAAGCTGTAATCCGTCTACATCATAATTGGTAACTATTTCTTCGTATAGCCTCAGTAAATAGTCTCGAACTTGGGGATTTGCTGGGTCAAAGAATGGTTTACCTTGACCTTGAGGCACTATTTGACCCCTGAGATCGTAACCTGCCCAAGAAGGATTTGCAGCTAGTACAGGACCTGGATAGTTTTTATCTATACCTAGCAATTCGTTATGCCGCTGATTTCCGGCAGCAAATACCCACACCCAAGCATGTAATTCAATACCGCGCGCTTTTGCGAGTTTGACGGCTGAAGCAAGGGGATCCCAACCTCGAACCAATGGGTTTTGTTGCGGCGCCACTTTGCTTGGATAAATTGGATAGCTGGCATTGAGTGTTTCAAAAAATACTGTATTAATTCCTGCTTGCGCGAGTCTGTCGAAAATACGTGCGAGCGCTGCCTCACTTCCGGCTTTAACAATTGTGCCTCGGTCAAGCCACATCGCCCGAATTTCTGGTTGTGCCATCCGCTGGTCAAAAGGAAACTGCTTCCATAAAGCACCGCGCGTTGCTAACCACTGTTGACGCGCTTGATTATATTGTTTACTAGCAACCAGTTGGGGTATATTATCTGCAACTTGACGTGCTTGAGAAGTACTAAAAGCTGGCGCTCCAGGTCGAACCGATGCAAACTGAGCTTGAGTGGCTTTAAGTGACTGCGGTTTTCCAGAAACTGCAGATGCTGATAACTGTGAACTTTCAACTCGTCCAATCAAATTTTGTAGTTCTTGGCGAAGTGCTATTGCCTCAGAAGCACTTATTGGCTGATTTGAATTTGGCACAACATCCAAACGGACATTCTGTTCGAGTTGGTCAATTGCTTCATCGCTTCTAGGTGTCGTTTTAGGAAGAAAACTACCTTGGGAATTTGTAGCTGTTCTTCTAGCTGTTGGAGAAGTATATGTTGAAGAGTTAAAGATAGAAGGGTCAACTTTAACCGCTCCATATTCCTGTGTATTTGAATTAGGTGTATTTGAATTAGGTGTATTTGAGCTAGGATTTGTTGCAGGTCTTGAGGCTACTGAATTAGAAGGTTTGGGGAGTGATGCTATTGATGTTGTACAGTTATTAGCGCCACCTGAGACACTTCTTGCGGCGCCGGATGGTAGCTGTATGTGACGACTAATCGCAGCTCGTAACCATCCAGAGTCTAATTCGCTAGCAGCAGCAGTATCAACACCCCACCGCCATCCAAAAAAGATTGAACGTTCGGTTGCTAAGACCGCAGTTGAATTGTCTTTTGTATCCCATAGTGCTGCAGGTTGTCCAGTAGCTTCGTCGGAAATCACAACACCACCGCGCGCTTGTCCAAAAACTCCATTTTTGGCCCAGTCTTGAGTAATTTTGATTTTAGAAGGCTGTATTTTTTGAACATTATTAAGACTAAATCCCCAATAGCCACCGAGTAACGCGCGCATTAGCTGCCTGACTCCCGGTGCTGATGACGTTCCTACTGGGCCTGACGCAATTAGGCGCCCACCTTTACTCATCCATTCTTCTAAAGCAATAGCTTGGGCTGGACTAATTGTTTCAATATTGGGCAAAAATAAAACTCTACGCGCTCCCCAGTCAGCAGAGGTTCTAACAGAGTCTAGAGAAACAACACAGTAATTGACTCCTGCTGACTGCAAACGACTAGTGATACCCGACCATTGACTAGCATTATCTTGACTATAAATAATAGTTAAATTAGTTTCCGAGGCTGCTGCCGCTGGGATACTCAATAAATGAAAAATAATAATTTGTAAATTCAGGAAAAATAAGCCAAATTTTGTGGCTTTACTGAACTTGATTAATTTAATTATTTCCTTAATTTGTCTAGCTTTGCTCACGCTCTAACCCTCGGTAAATTTCTAATGATTAAAGTAATGATTAAAATAGTCAAAACAATGCACTGTAAATCGCGCATACCAGATTACCGACTTCTTTAAGAAGTCGGTAATCTGAGTTTTGTGTGGACAACGCAGACGATTGTAATTAAAGGTAGCTTATCATCAATAGCTTAATTAATACAGGTATTTATCAACTCCGATACTCCAGTTACCGGAAAAATTTTGGTATTGAGTCGAGACGCTACTTCCTCAACACTGATATCATCGAGAAATACTAATTCTCCATGCTTGAGCATTACACTTGGCAATAAAATTCCATCCCCTATATTAATTCCTTGTAACTTAGATAGCAAATCATGACCAGTTATTAATCCAGTTACGCTTATTGTTTGTCCCCAGTATTCGCTTGACAGAGCTTGCATATTCACCTCTAACCCTTCTACCGAATTTAACTGCTGTAAAATCGGTTGAAATGCTTTTTCAACTGCATTACCCACAACCCAAGTAAGTTTCCTTAGTGGTTTGACTTTTGCTGGTAATACTTTTGAGGCAGTTGTTGCAAATTCTTTCAGGAATAAGCGAATTGAACCAACACCGTTATCGATTTGGGGATAATCTTCGTAATCAACTTCACATGGTAACTCCTCACCAGCAATTAAAAACCATTCATCAGCTAGCCAAACAACAGTAGAGTTTAACTTTTGACGAAATTCCTGCTGAAGACTTTTAACCTGTAAAATCACCTCTTGAGCTATTTCAGGGGTGACTGGTACAAGTTCGTCTTCAGTCGGACGAAATCGTGTTAAACCTACAGGTACTATCGCTATTGATGCTACCGCAGGCACTTCACTTGTATAAAACGACGCTAAATCACGGATAGTTTGTTCCAAATGCTTGCCGTCATTTATACCAGGACAGACGACAACTTGAGCATGTATTTGCAGGCGCCGTTCTTGGAACCATTTGATTTGCTTCAATATTTCACCAGCGCGCGGGTTTTTGAGCAATCGAATTCTGACATCAGGTTCCGTTGCATGTACTGATACGAATAAAGGCGAAAGTCGCATTGCTTCGATGCGCTGCCATTCGATGCGTGACAAGTTGGTCAGGGTTAAGTACGAACCATAGAGAAAGCTAAGACGGTAATCATCGTCTTTGTAATATAAAGACGCGCGTTTACCAGGTGGTTGTTGGTCAATAAAGCAAAACGGGCATTTGTTATTGCACTGAATCAGATTATCAAACAGTGCCGTTTCAAACTCTAGCCCTAAATCTTCATCGTAATCCTTCTCAATCTCCAAGGAGTGAGTTTTGCCATTGGCATCTAATATTTCAAGTTCGAGTATCTCATCCGCACACAAAAATCTATAGTCAATCAAATCGCGCGGACGAGTCCCATTAATACTGACAATTGCGTCTCCTGCTTCAAAGCCTATTTCAGCAGCTATCGAATCAGATAATACTTTTGTTATACGAGCGGGTTTAGCGACGGACATAAGTAGGGTGCGTGAAGGCTACTAACAATCTTAAAACGAAGCCAGCAATCTGGTAGCCTTCACGCACCAGAGTAAATAAGGTGCGTGACGCCATTTAATAGTCTTTCCCCTGAAGAAATTGTTTTTTCTTCACGCACCAGAGTAAATAAGGTGCGTGACGCCACTCGACCAATGCTTCGTTTTAAGATTGTTGGTAGCGTCACACACCCTACTCGATGGCTTTAAATGCTCCTGTAGCAATGGCGCCTAAAATAGCTGCACCAAATGCAAGACGATACCAAACAAACACCCAGTTGCTGTTGCGCTGTAGAAATTTAAGTAACCAAGCAATAGATAGATAGGAGAATATGAAAGTCGAGATAATCCCGACTATTAAGGGCACAATCATATGTGATACTGTAAGAACGTCCTTGGTCTGGACTAGTGTGGCAATGGCAAGCGTTGGAAATCCCAGCAAAAACGAGAATCTAGCCGCAGTTTGACGTTGCAATCCTAAAAATAAAGCGGTTGTTAATGTAGAACCTGAACGGGAAGAACCGGGCAACAAAGCTATCATCTGTCCCAAACCCACAAGAATTCCATCTTTGATTTCTAACTCTTCAAACCCACGCTTGCGCGAACCGATTTTTTCTCCCAACCCTAACAGCGTTGCCATCACTATCGACATACAAGCAATCATTAACGGACTTTCTAACTCGACTTTCAATACTTTCAGCACTAACCCACCCAACAACGCAGGAATTGTTCCAATTACAATTCCTACAAATATTTTCCATTCTTCGCGCTGCCACTGTTTACGTTTAAACGCAGCCAAGGCGCCATCTAAAATACTTAAAATATCTTTACGAAAATACCACCCTACTGCAAAAACGCTTCCTAGCTGAATTCCATCGATTGCGGCTTTACTCCATGTCGCTTTCCATCCCAAAATATCCCGAAAGATTATCAGGTGTGCTGTGCTGCTGATGGGCAAAAATTCTGTTATTCCCTGCACTATTCCCAGTACTATACCTTGTATTACTTCCCAAAGTAAATTGGACTCACCCGCAACGGCGTTACCTGCTTGCATCAAGTGAGTTGAGACAGGCATCAAATAATAGCCTGCTACAAAAATTGTTCCCATTAACCAGACTCCCGAAGTGGCTGCGTAACTTTACCGAATTATCCAACTTTACGTTATCAGCGTCAGCGATTCCGGGTGACATTTATTTGAGTAAAAAGTGCGCTCGTGCTGAGAAAACAGTTAATACTCAGCACGAGCGCACTTTCTACGAGCGCACTGATTGAGGGTATAATGTAATTTAAATGCCCTAGGGGGGGATTTAATGTTATGTTATTTTAAATAAGATAAAGTTAAGTAACAAATATTAAAATTAAAATTTTGGTTAATACAGCCTTGGTTAATACACTTATACCTGCGCGCGCAGCTTCTACCCAGTCATTAGAAACTTTAGATGAATCCAGACTCGCTGTTACTCAGAGCGCGCTTTTGGATGTAAGGAGTGATTTGAGAGATGATTTAGTCAGTAATGTTACAACTTTAGAAGTAAGTCACTCTCAACAGCTTTATACTTCTGCGGTTTCTGTATCCTTAGTTCCTCCTGTGTCGCTTCTCATTTTTGGAGCGGCTATATTTCTGGTTTCGGTTCCAGTTTTTGTTGAGGCGCCTCTGGTCAGAGCTTTACCTTGGGTAAGTTTGGGACTAACGGGGTTTTGGATGTGGCTGAGTTTTACTTTAATGTCCCGTAGCAAAACTTATATATGGGGCGATTTACTTTACGGTTTTAGCTGGAGTTGGTTGGCTGGCTCAATTTACTGGGGCTGGTTGCGATGGGAACCAGTATGGCATATACCAGTAGAAGCGATTGGATTGCCTTTTGCAATCTGGTGCTTGCGACGTAACTGGGGAAAAGTAGGTAACTGGTTTTATTTAGGCTCACTGTTTGGAACAGTTGTTACTGATATTTATTTTTATTTAACAAACTTAATTCCTTATTGGCGCCAAATTATGAATGTAGAGCCAGATCAAGTATCAGGAATTTTACAGGCAGCGCTATATCAAGTCCAAACACCAATTGGTGAATTGTGGGCATTAATTCTTGGGGTAACACTCTTAACTGTTGGAGTTCTGCCGTTAGCAAGACAACAAAATCATTGGTTCGCGTTCTCTGGCGCCGTCTTGAGTACTATTTTGGTTGATGTGCTATTCCTGCTAGCTGCAATGTATGCCTAAATATATATGCCTAAATACATAGACACTTATTATTTGTAATAAATCTTTGTATAGTTTTGTATCGGCGCTAAGTACGAAAAGCAGCGCGAAATTAAGCATTTTCGTTGACTTTTAGCAAAAATTTATCCAAACCCATGAAGCATCAGAGTTTTGGGTATTAATACGCTGTATATTAGTTTCTGATAACTGCTGTGTTGGTTTATTAAGTTGTCGGTCGTGATCAGTCCGTATTTAGTTGTTATTGTTTTTCTTTACTCATGACTACTAACTATTGACTATTGATTACTGATGGCTTGAAACAATGATATTTGTTGGATGGAAAAAGGTGGAAAGTATCGTGAAACGATTCGCACGTATATTATCAGTATTTAGTTTGTTGATAGCTTGCTTTGGGTGGTTGGGAACAACTCAACCTGCTCAAGCTATTACATTGAATGGTTTTGGTATTCAGTCGGTTCCCGTATTCGCAGCAGAAACTAGCGAAGCATATCGTAACCGTGCAGATGATAGGCTGGCAGAAGTTTACGGGAAAAAAATCGATTTAAATAACACCAATATTGCTTCTTTTCAACGCTTCCCAGGATTGTATCCGACGCTCGCAAGTAAAATTGTGAGAAATGCCCCATACGAAAGTGTTAAGGACGTTTTGGATATTAAAGGACTGAGCGAACGTCAAAAGCAAATTCTGCAAGCGAACCTCGACAACTTTGTCGTTAATGAAGTTGAATCTGTTTTTACCGAAGGTGACGACCGTTATAACAACGGTATTTACAGATAAAAACTAGATGGAAAAGGGGAAAGGTAAACCCTTCCCCCCAAACCTATCCCCCTAAACCCCTTACATTAAAGTTTGCCAATTGAACGCTGAATTAAATCAATTTGATGTTTTAGTAGTAGGTGCTGGTGCGGCTGGACTCTATACCGCACTATGTTTACCTGAAAGCCTGCGAGTTGGCTTAATTACTAAGGAAAGTATTTCGTTATCTGCTAGTGATTGGGCACAGGGTGGTATCGCTGCTGCTGTTTCACCCTCGGATTCACCGCAATTGCACGTTGAAGATACTCTAAAGGCAGGTGCGGGATTGTGTGATCTTGAAGCAGTCGAGTTTCTTGCCCAAAATGCTTCAGCTTGTATCAAGTCGCTTGTAGATTTAGGTGTTGCTTTTGACCGTCACAGTGGAAATTTAGCGCTGACGTTAGAAGCTGCTCACTCCAGACACCGTGTTCTCCATGCTGCCGATACAACAGGACGTGAAGTTACGACGACGCTAGCAAACCAAGTTCTTAAACGCCCTAATATTCAAGTTGTTCAACAAGCTTTGGCATTAGGTTTATGGCTTGAGCCATCTTCAAATCGCTGTCAAGGTATTAGTTTATTTCATAATAATCAAATTACTTGGGTATATGCTGCTGCTGTCGTGCTGGCAACGGGTGGTGGTGGTCAGGTATTTGCTCAAACAACAAACCCAGCAGTCAGTACGGGTGATGGTGTTGCTATCGCTTGGCGGTCTGGCGCCATTTTACGCGATTTAGAATTTGTCCAATTTCATCCAACTGCCTTAACTAAAGCTGGTGCTGACCGTTTTTTGATTAGCGAAGCTGTACGCGGCGAAGGCGCCCATCTAATTGACGATACTGGGCGACGCTTTGCTTTTGATTATCATGAAGCAGGTGAACTGGCGCCGCGCGATATTGTTAGTCGAGCAATTTATAATCATTTACAACAAACAGCTGCTGATCCATCAACGGCACATGTCTGGTTAGACATGCGCCCAATTCCCGCTCCCACAATTCGCTACCGTTTTCCCAACATTATCAAAGTTTGTCAGTGTTGGGGAGTTGATGTTTTCTCCACTCCAATTCCTGTGGCTCCTGCCGCACACTATTGGATGGGTGGTATTGTTACTAATTTGACTAACAGAACTAATATAGCAGGTCTATATGCTGTTGGAGAAACTGCTAGTACTGGTGTTCATGGAGCGAATCGTTTAGCGAGTAACTCACTACTTGAATGCATTGTATTTGGCGCCCAAATGGCAAATATTAAGCTAGAAAAACCTAAAACGACCGAATTAAAACCTCAAGACGTACCTTTTACATTGATTTTGGCAGAATTAAACTCTTGTCAAGAGTATCTTGACGACCTGCGCGGAAATATTCCTCGCTTAATGTGGCAAAGTGCTGGAATATGTCGTGAACAGCATCGTTTAGAAAGCGCAATTGTAACAGTAGAAAAATGGCAGAGCGATTTTAATGATTTACCACTGAGTCAATTTATATTCAATTTGCGTCCTCAAGAAAATGTTTTAGATATATCTAACGTTGACAAAGTCTTGCGACTTTGGGCAGAAACTCGCAATTTACTTGACATTGCTTATTTAATTTTAAAAAGCGCAGCTTTCAGAACTGAGAGTCGAGGTGGACATTACCGCACAGACTTTCCATCACAGAATTCTAATTGGCAGTCACATACACTAGTGCAAAATTACAGTTGGTATAAATCGTAAAAATTCGCTTGTAGTAAGGTGTGTGACGCTACTCAACTATAGCTTCGTTTTCCAATTGTTCTGGCATCACACACACCCTACCTTGTGCCGCTACCGTGTTCACTTTCGGGTGCCCCATAATTAGGTGGTTCGTATTCTACGACGGAATCTTGTATTAACTGAGCGTTATTTAAAGTTGGTTCACTCCTAACTGAATTTGCCAAGCTATTAGTTACACCTACAGTGTGATTAAGTTTTGCTGCTGCATCAGCAATCCTAGGAACTAATAAATGGGCGCCAACAAAGAAAAATAGCGCGCTTGCTATTTTTAAACTGCTTACCATAATCTTCCGTATCACTCCTTACCTGGTTAATAAGTACTATTACTTAATTGTTTTTACTGACAAAATTTTCTCAAAAGTTAAGAAACTATAAAGTTTTGACAAGAGCAACATTAAACAAAATTTAATTTTCCTAGTGAAGCAGATGGTTTAAAAGTGATTATACGGGGTAATCTGACTACAACCACTTAGAAAAGAATTTTTAATAACAACTTAGTGATACTACTGCAAAGCTGTCCCTTACATCACCCCTAAGGGTGATATTCCTTCAAGAGATAACATAGCAATTGCTCAAAACATGGTTTTCTTTTACAATATCTTAATTCTCTTCAGTGTAATTACTGTGCTAATTAGATAAAAAACATACTAATAAATCCTGTTAGGTAGTCAAAGTAGGCTCTAGTAAAATCTATGTCAATAGAGTAAGTAACCCAATTTAGAGGCGAAATGTTGTTATTTTGCCAATTGTTGCAATATCTAATAGTTTCAACAAAGAAAATCAATCCAGTATTATTACGTAGTTTGATTACTACTTAAGAACTAATACTTAAGGCATAGTAGTTAAGAGTCACTGTTGTCGGAAGAAGCTTTTTTAGGCGAGCGTTTTCCATTTAAGTTACTTAAGCGAACTCATAACGATTTTTGCCCATATTTTTCGCGCAATACATTGCGGCATCAGCTTGTTTAGTTAAAGTATCAGAGTCATCACTATGAAGTGGGTAAATACTAATACCAATGCTTGCGGATACTCTCACGACGTTGCCTTCTAAAAGAATTGGTTCAGTTATTGTTAATAAAATTTTTTCAGCAACTTTGGCTGCAACTTCTTCAAAAGGTATCGCGCGCAGAATAACTGTAAATTCATCACCACCAAGTC
Organism: Calothrix sp. CBUCES-K 9914; assembly: GCF_059640475.1. NCBI lineage: Bacteria > Bacillati > Cyanobacteriota > Cyanophyceae > Nostocales > Calotrichaceae > Calothrix > Calothrix sp. CBUCES-K 9914. The sequence continues at coordinate 56,329 of NZ_JBXXZH010000003.1, read as the reverse complement.
GCGCAACAGTATCGCTTCCACGTAAGCAGTTATTGAGTCTAGCAGCAATGGCAATTAATAGACGGTCACCCATTTCATGACCAAAGGTATCGTTAACTTTTTTAAACCCGTCTAAATCAATAAATAACAGTCCTACCATTAAATCATTGTCTTTAGCCCATAAGAGTGATTCTTCAAGTTTCTCAGCAAATAGTTTGCGATTGGATAGCCCAGTAAGGGGGTCGTGGTATGCTAGGTAACGTAGACGGTCTTCTTGTATCTTTAATTCGCTGTTAGAACGAACCAGCTCAGATGCGGTACGTCTGAGGTCTTCTTCCATCCGCTTGCGTTTAGTAATATCACGAATAACTCCGACCAAATAAAAATTGCCCGCAGCGTCTTTGTGGAGCGAACGCTTAGTAGCTACCGAGTAAGTATTACCTTTTCTATCGGTAAACTCTTCCTCGTTTTCGTGCGGTAGTTGGGTCTGAAAAACTAAATCGTCAATAGTCCGAAATGTTTGAGCTTGAGACTGGGGAAAATAGTCATAGTCGTACTTTTCTAGCAGTGTTTCTTTGGAATAACCAATAAATTGGCAATAAGCTTCATTTAAAACAATCCACTGATGTTTATTATTTTTGACAAAAACTGGGTCAGGAATTGTGTTTATAATTTGATCTAAAAACTCTTTGGAGCGCTTCAACTCTTCTTGGACATAGGTAATTTGAAAAGTAATTACAAGTACAGAACCCCACAAGCTAACCAACCCAGGTACAATTGGTATCCACCAACCATCAAGAAATATTACAAATGCACTACCTGTTAATACACAACTGCTAAGTAGAATGGTTAAAAAACTGGCTGTTGTACCTTGAATTCGATATCTTGTAACCGCACCTAAATACGCGCACATCAAAATCCATAGGTATTCAATTAAATCTGGCCATACTTTAATTAACGCTCTTGAGTCTAAGGCGCCACTTATAAGTTCGCTAATAAAGTAAGCTTGTAGTTCGACACCAGCTATAGTTTTAGCAGTACCAGCAAATTGATTAGAATATGGTGTCAGTACATAATCTTGTAGTGATAGTGCAGTTGAACCAATTAAGACAATTCGGTCTCTAAGCAAGTTTTCAGGAACTTTATCGCTCAGAACATTCCGCAACGGCACCTTATGGAAACCCCATTTATCAGGAGAACAAGTTATACAACTAGGTTTACGAAAATTTGATATAATTTGATAGCCTCTGTTGTCTGCTCCTATATACGAACCATGATGAGGTTCAAAGCGGGTGAATACTGCTTTACCCAACTGTAAAAACTTTGGGTCACTTTGTGCTGCTTTCGGTACAATACCTTTTGACTTTAAATAAAGTTTCGCTATTTTGAGTGCAAAACTTTCGTGTTTTTGATGCTCGTAAGTGTGCGAGTATAACAAACTTCGCCGTACCTTTGAATCAGCGTCAAATATTATATTATTAAAGCCAACTTGATTTCGAGCTAAACCAACTGGTGGTAAAACACGGTTATCCTGATTTTGCGATAGCTTTTCAATACCAATTAAATTAGGTGTAGATTTGTAAACAGAAAGTAGCTGTTCATGACCAGGATTAACCTTGAAATCGCGGTAAATATCCAAACCAATTGCACGAGGTTGATATTTATTTAATTTTGTCAATAATTCTGCGATTACGCCATCTGGTAGTGGCCAAGTACCAACCTTTCTAAGAGATGCTTCGTCAATCGTTACAATTGTAATCCGCTGCTCGGGCGCCTCAAGTGGACGTAACTGAAAGAATTTATCTAATGCACTCCATTCAAAGAGTTGAAAAAAAGTTAATGCACGCAAAGCAATAACGCAACTTGCAACACCAAATGAAACAAGAAACTCCTTTTGCCCTTGAAAAGGCCGCTTCGGCTTCCGTAACCTTTGGTAAAACTTGTATCGCTGCTCACTCATGGACATTACCCATTTGGGTTTCTAAACTTTTGACTGTTCGCTATTACAAAAGTTATGAAAATACGGTCATTAAAATATAACTACCACTATAGCTACTATTAAGGTGTACGTGTATTCAAATGGGTTTGTCAAGATTAATAGAGCAATAATCTTTGACAATACCAATTCGTAAATATGAAATTAACTTATTCAGTCTATGTAAAAAAATTAACTTGCTTACAATTTGTTACAATTGTACATAATTTCTATATAGTTATTTATAAATATGAAAATACCCTCTTGAAATAAAAGAGGGTGTAACTTGAATAAAGTCTTAAATACTATTGTATCAAGTGTATCAAGACTTAAAGTATTTGAAATCACGTGAACCTGTGTAACCAGATGCCTTAGCAAGTTCATCCAAGTTTTGGACACCACCGTAACTTTTGCCGTTAATAATCCAAGTTGGATATCCTTTTACACCAGCAGCTTGGCAGTCTTGTGGTTTACCAACAGGACTATCTTCGCCACATTCAGTCTTGACATTATTTTCAGTAATTATGTTGTAAGCTTCTTTACCAAAAAGTAATTTTTGCTCGTGACAATGTGGGCACCAATAAGCAACATATTCTTTGGCGCCAATTTTAGCCAAATGCGAAGCGAGTTGTTTTTCAGCTTCGCCGGAGGTAGTAGTAATTACCCAACCTGATTTAGGATCAGGTTTACCAGCTTTGCGGGGGTCGAATATAACTTGTCCACCGCCGCCGGAACCAGCTTGTACAATAGTTACACCTAACCGATTCGGGTTGCCTGGGTCTCCATTATTACCATTGGCAATTGAATTGTTGATTGGAGCATAAGCTGCAAGAGTAGCAATCAGCGTTACCATACCAACAATAACCGCCGTAAAAAAGATTTGACCGACATCTTCCCATGAACGACCAATAATAGTTAGTACTAAAAGGCTGAGTGAGAATAACGCTGAGGCGATACAGTAATAACAAACGGCTTTGATTTGAAAAGCGAGCAAGTACATTAAGTAACCGCTAAACACGGTCATAGCAATGCTGCCAGCAAGTAGCAGTAGCCATGTTACATTTTCTAAGTTTCTGCGCTGCTCTTTATTCTTTTCTGGTTTGATTGCTAGTGGCGCCAATGCAAATCCAACCATGCTACTGTATGCCAAAAAACCGAATATAGCTAATGGCACACCGAAAACTGTTGCCCAAGGACTTGAAAGAACATCATTACAACCAGCAGCTTTCTGCGCGCAAGCAGCGGCGCCTCCGCTCAACTTAACAATGCTAAGATAGCCAGTGTTTAAAGCACCGAATCCAGCTATGGCAGCAATCAGAAAGCGTGAATAACGATGAATCCAAGGGATAGAACGACGGCGACTCATAATTTTACATCAAGGAATGGAGTTAGGAGTAGGGTGCGTGACGCTATAACTATTCTTAAACGAAGCTAATCATCAGGTGGCGTCACGCACCTTACGAGGAGCTAGTTCCTATTCTCTATTTTAAGAATGTAGTTTTACCGACGAAGGAATAGACTTGTTGTTGCTGTTAGAATTGCGACTCATTCTAGCTGCTTCGACAAATGCAGCAACACGGATAGGGTCGATAGTTTGCTCAATACGCCCTTGACGTTTGAGTGAACTTGATACAATTACACCATCCGCAGCTTGCATTAGTGTAGCGATATTATCCACGCTAGCACCACTTCCTATCAATACTGGAGTACCATTAGACGCAGCAGAGGCAAGCTCTAAATCTTCTAGGTTTGGTGGACTACCTGTTGCCCAGCCGGATAGAATTACAGCATCAGCTAAACCGCGCTCGATTGTATCTTTAACTGCAACGGTAAGATTAGGGGAACTTAAGGGACGTGCGTGTTTAACTAGCACATCAGCAAGAATTTTCACATCGCTGCCTAACTCGCGTCGATACCGTAACAGTTGATGTGCCTCTCCTTCAATTAATCCTTGATCAGTTGCCATTACTCCAGTTAAAACGTTGACGCGAATAAATTGCGCGCGAACGCAGCTAGCAATGGCCATAGCGCTTTTGGCATCATTCCGTAACACATTTAACCCAAGCGGTTGGGTGACTAAATTTTGTATTCGCTGTACTGCGACTGTTATAGCACTAACAACCGCTGGGTCTACCTGGTTTTTAGTAAATGGCGCATCGAAAAAATTTTCGACTATAATACCGTCAACTCCTCCACTCGCAAGAGCAGCGGCTTCTCGTTCGGCACGGTCTATTACCGCTTTCAAACTTCCTCCCCAACGCGGAGAGGTCGGCAGCGGCAAAAGGTGAACCACGCCAATAATAGGTGTTTGGGTTTTAAATAACTGATACAAGTCCACTCTTCAATTAAACCGCTTTGCGGAGTCCTAATTCTAAAGTCACAGCCTCTTCTATTGAAAAACAATCAATGCTAAAAGGGAAAGGGTAAGGAATGAGGTAATTATTTTCGTATTTTTTTCAAATTCATGCTATAAGGTTCGGTTTTCTGCCTCCTCCTTAAGGAATAATTTAATATCAAAGTTTTCATAAGTTATGTTAAGATAGAAAGTGGCTACAAGAGGAGACTGCCGCTTAATAAAATGCACTCTGACTCGTACTATATGGTAAAGTCTACCAATAAGGTACACTTTCCTGTAGAATGGCAACGTGATAAATAAAGTTAGGTTATCAGCAGCCCACAGCTTTACGCTTTTCATTTGAGCAGCAAGCTGACACACCGCACGGCAGCATAACAATGCGCTTGCGATATTAACCTAGGGGTTGCGACTTCTTTTGGATACGCCACAGACAAATGTTTACGCTTTCTTACCGCGTATTCACATTAGTCATCCAGAGGGCGGACTTTACTACGGGTGAATTCACAACGCATTTCCCGGTTGCGGTAATGTACAATACTTACAGCTAACAATTTTGTAGAATTGTAAAGAGTGTTCAATTTACCCTAAAAAGGAATCTTGTATTTTCTCTGGAGACACTGTTATTAAGCATATCATAGTATGTCTCGTCAAGACTATGAGCAGTTGTATAGTGCGTAATGGAGCGCGCCTGATTGAGGAGCATTTGTAAGGAAATTGAGCCGACCGAATGTTTTTTGATCAAATGTCAAAGGTAGTGATTTGAGAATGATGCTTGAATGTTTGATAATTTGTAGTGAGTTAAACGTGACAAAAACCTGAAAAATATATTAAAATATGGGTGAAAAGCCAACGATTGCTATTTCTCATCTGGGCTGCGAAAAAAATAGAATTGACACGGAACATATGCTGGGACTGCTTGTAGAAGCAGGTTACGGCATAGATAGTAACGAAGAGTTAGCAGATTACGTTATTGTTAATACATGTAGTTTTATTGAAGCGGCGCGCGCTGAATCGGTTCGGACTTTAGTCGAACTGGCTGAAGCGAACAAAAAAATAGTCATTACCGGCTGTATGGCACAACATTTCCAAGAGCAATTATTGGAAGAGTTGCCCGAAGCGGTTGCAGTAGTAGGGACAGGTGACTATCACAAAATTGTGGATGTGATTGAGCGCGCATCAAGTGGCGAGCGAGTAAAAGAAGTTAGCGATGAGCCAACTTATATAGCTTCGGAGTTGACACCACGTTATCGAACGACAACGGAGGGAGTAGCTTACCTACGAGTAGCGGAGGGATGCGATTATCGGTGTGCATTTTGTATAATTCCACATCTAAGAGGAAATCAACGTTCGCGTACTATAGAATCTATTGTTGTTGAAGCCGAGCAATTGGCATCTCAAGGAGTAAAGGAAATCATTTTGATTTCTCAAATTACTACAAACTACGGTATGGACATTTATGGCAAACCGCAGTTAGCTGAATTACTACGCGCGTTAGGTAAAGTAGATGTGCCGTGGATTCGGATGCATTACGCTTATCCGACAGGATTAACAAGCGATGTAATTGCAGCAATTCAAGAGACACCAAATGTTCTGCCTTATTTAGATTTGCCCTTGCAGCACTCACACCCCGATGTTCTTCGTGCGATGAATCGTCCTTGGCAGGGGCGGGTAAACGATGCGATAATTTCACGCATTAAAGAAGCATTGCCAGATGCAACACTGCGGACAACATTTATTGTTGGGTTCCCGGGAGAAACGGACGCGCATTTTGACCATTTGTTGGAATTTGTACAGCGTCACGAGTTTGACCACGTTGGAGTATTTACTTTTTCAGCAGAAGATGGTACACCAGCGATTAATTTGCCCAATCAAATACCGCAAGAAATAATGGATGCAAGACGGGATGCTTTAATGGCACTCCAGCAGCCGATTTCTCAGAAAAAGAATCAACAACAAATAAGTAAAGTTGTCGATGTTTTAATTGAACAGGAAAATCCCTCTTCAGGTGAGTTAATCGGTCGAAGTAGTCGTTTTGCCCCAGAAGTCGATGGGCTTGTGTACGTTAAAGGACAGGCCAAGTTAGGAAGCATCGTACCTGTTGCAATCAACAGTGCAGATGCCTATGACCTTTATGGTCAAGTTAAACAGCTAGTAGCTATCAGTTAGCAGCTTATAGTTAGTAGTCATGGCTAGTAGATATTTTATGATTACAATAATTACCCTTTTTTCTATTAGCCGTTATTAATACCCATTACCGAATTAGAAGAGTCAGGAGAATTAATGAATCCTTCGTTTCAAGAATTAGGTTTATCAGAAGAACGTGTTCAACAGTTAGAAACACTTGGTTTCGCAGAACCTACTAATATTCAGGCACAAGCAATTCCACATTTGCTTTCTGGACGTGATGTTGTTGGTCAATCACAAACTGGTACTGGTAAAACTGCTGCTTTTTCCTTACCAATATTAGAAAGACTAGACGTTAATCATCGTGCTGTACAAGCTTTAGTTTTGGCGCCGACTCGTGAGTTAGCAATTCAAGTACATGACGCTGTTTCAACATTTATTGGCAACTCTGGCTTACGGACTGTTGCGATTTATGGTGGTCAGTCGATTGAACGTCAAATAATGCAACTGCGACGTGGAGTACATATAGTAGTTGGTACACCAGGACGTGTTATCGACTTGCTAGAGCGTGGTTGTTTAAAGCTCGACTCTGTACGCTGGTTTGTATTAGATGAAGCCGATGAGATGTTGAGCATGGGCTTTATCGATGATGTGGAAAAAATTCTTTCCCAAGCTCCAACCGAGCGTCAAACGGCATTATTCTCCGCAACAATGCCTCCAAGTATTCGCCAGCTTGTCAACAAGTATTTGAATGACCCTGTTACTGTTACAGTACAACAGCCAAAAGCGGCGCCAAACAAAATCAACCAAGTTGCGTATGTAGTACCTCGTAACTGGAGTAAAGCAAAAGCATTACAGCCGATTTTGGAAATGGAAGACCCAGAGTCAGCGCTAATCTTTGTTCGTACTCGTCGTACTGCTGCCGAACTTACAAACCAACTTCAATCCGCAGGTCATAGCGTGGATGAGTACCACGGTGATTTATCACAACAAGCCAGAGAGCGCTTATTGGGAAGATTCCGTAATCGTCAGGTACGTTGGGTAGTAGCAACTGATATTGCAGCGCGCGGTTTAGACGTTGACCAGTTGTCCCACGTAATCAACTTTGATTTACCAGATAGTGTTGAAACTTATGTACACCGAATTGGTCGTACCGGTCGTGCTGGTAAAGAAGGCACTGCGATTACATTAGTACAGCCATTCGAGCGTCGTAAGCAACAGTTATTTGAGCGGCACGTTCGTCAAGCTTGGCAAGTGTTGCCAATTCCAACACGCGCGCAAATTGAAGCACGCTACATCCAAAAGTTACAAGAGCAAGTGCGCTCTGCGCTAACTGGCGAAAGATTGGCTTCATTTTTACCAATTGTCCGCGAGTTGAGCGAAGAATACGATGCTCACGCAATAGCAGCAGCGGCGTTGCAATTAGCTTACGATCAAACTCGTCCAGCTTGGTTACAAAACGAAGTTGATATTCCAGAAGAAGAAATGTTATCACCAACACCCAAACCGAAACTTCGTGGAGGTGGTGGTTCATCACGTCGCGAATATTCGGGTGAACGTCGCGGTCGCTCCTGGGATGGTGAAGCTGGGCGTGAAGGTGGACGTAATAGTTCCGTCAAACCCAAATTGAAAGGTGGTTCTTCTACACGAACTCGCGAGTCATCGACAGCAGGCGCCAAGAAACTTGGTTCTGTAAGTACTGCTCAAGAATCAGCAACATAGCTGTAGCAAGATAGCTCTAAAAAAGGCGCCCGTTACCCGTGGGTACTTTCAAAGCGGGGCAGCAAGTAAGTTAATAAAATTGGTTTATTGGTATTCCCAAAACCATTTTAAATTTCGCACCCCGCAATACACTTGCTACCACGTTTTTAACCCGCGCTTAAGTAAGTGGCGCCTCTAATCTTTAGATAATTTTTTTAATTAAAATTTAAATAGCATAAGATTCCCGACTTCTTAAAGAAGTCGGGAATCTTGGCCTTGCGTGAGAGTCAAAATTTAATTTCTCTCCAATTTTGAGCTTCTGCAAAACGACTCAAATGCTTAACATTACCTGTCGCTATCACTACATAATGACCAGGAAATTCTTCTTTTAACATCTGCCAATGGGCACAAATAATCACATCCGCATCAAGGCTTTTGTTGTCAGCAGTGGGTATACCTTGACTGCGCGCGGATGCCCAAATTTCAGCAGCTTGTAAAAGTACTTCAGAAGTAACAGATAAAAAAGTGATAAATTCTTGTAATGCATTTAAATTATAAAGGCTATTTGAATAAGGCTTACTGCGAGTTTCTAAAATCAAGCTTCTTCTTACTTCATAATCACATAATTCGGAAGAGCGAACATCAACGCCTTTAGCCATTAAATCATAAAGCCACTCTAAGCAATCATTAATTCCACCAACTTGATTTGGATTTACAATTTGTCCTAGCACACCTGAGTCAAGAAAAACAATCATGATTCTGAGTATAATTTTTGTCCGGAAGGTCGTTCAGCATCTACTGTTTGCTTAAAGCTTTCAAAAAATTCTTGCTGACGCTTTGCTTCTTCGTCAGACATATTTTTATTACGTTCGATATATTTTGCTAGAGCTACCATTTTAGGAACGTTTCGTCTTAACTGTTCCTCCATACTCCAAGCTGGTTTCTCGTTAGCATAGGATGTATTACCTAAATTTAAAAATTGCCTAATAATATCGGCCTCTTTATGATCGACATGAATAGGGGTGGGGTATCCCTCCAAAATTAGGTCGTAACTGTCGTCTTGTGTGTTCTCTGTTGGAATAAGAGCAATAAAGCGCGCGAGATTAATTATTTTACCACTAGGTAGTTCTACAGTCGTATTCATACATAAATTTCCTTGAATGCAAATGTAAACGTTACGTTTACACATTGTAACGCGCGCTCCGAGGCACTTAAATCCATATTTTCCCTAGCTGACCGATTATACCGTGGTACGTTCCAATCAAACAAGCCCAAATTTTAATCGGTTTCTTACTGTTATCGAATAAAAAAATCTTTGCAATGGTATAAATTAAATATTTGATGCGATGTTTCAAGCTAAATAAACGACACCATCCTTTTGCGTATCTCATTTCTAAATAGGTGTGATTGCGACATATATAATAATGTCGTAATCCAGAATATTTATGTATATAAAGTTCTTTATGTAGAAAATAAACTACATGAGGTTCACCAAAGTTATGCTGCATAATAGCTTGGGTAATAATTAAGTTAGAATACCCTTTTTGTTTTAATCTCAGTCCAAAATCAAGGTCTATTCCATCAATAAATAAGTCAGCGCGCGGAGGATGAATAGTTTTGGCTTTGTCGATAGAAATTAGTGAACCAGAGGTAATGGGAGCATCACATTCATAAAAGTCTATTTGATTTGTGTGTTTACATCCAATAAAGGAATGCTGTGCAAATACGGCACCTTCAACAATAGTATTAGTTTTAATATCAATTGGAGTTGGGGCAATAATGCCAATTTGATGTTGTGTAGATAATCGTTGATATACTTCTATTAGTCTTTCTAAGCAATTTGGTGTCGGTACACTGTCTTGGTCAAAAGTCCATAAAAAATCATACTTTTGTACAAGTGCTAAATTGAGTGCTTTATTTAAGCCGGCGCCGATGCCTATATTTTCTGGATGACGCTCTATAATTATATGATTTGATTCGGGAAGTGAGACTGTATCAACGTGAGAGTTATCGATAATAAATATTTTATCGATTGGAAACGTTTGATTTTTAAGAGCTTGCACGCAATTATTTACAGCTTTGCTATCTTCATAAGCTGTAATATAAGCTAAAATTTTTAATTGTTTCACGTTTTAATTATGAAATGGTTAAAATTGATTGAAAACAATAGATTCGTAGATTATTTCTAGCTCGTTGACTTGTTCTTCAATTCTTCGTATGTGTTGAGTATTAGATGTAAGTTGCTGTTGATATTTCTCTGGTTTTTGTTCTATTCTTTTCAAAATGACTATTAACTCGTTGATATCGTCATGGGAAAATACATCTCCTGTGGCGCCTGGAAAAATATCTTCTGCAAGTCCACCTTTATTGGAAGCAACTACCCATACTCCTGCGGCCGAAGCTTCGCGCGTTATTAAACCAAAGCTTTCTGACCACAGTGACGGCGCCACTAAAACATCAATTTGACTATAAAAGTCTGACATTTTTTCTGGTGGTAGCTTTGGTATAAATTGAACTGAAGTACTGCCCCAAGTTTCGTGTCTTACAGTATCTGATGCGAACAAGTCAATTACTATCACTTCTGTGTTGTGGAGATTAGCTGCTGTGATAGCTTGTTTGAGAAAGTAATATCCTTTATGAACACAAATTCCACCCGCATAACCCAAGCGAATTCGTTTTGATGAAGTTCGCGGTAGAACTGGTAATAATTTGATGCCGTTACGATTTACTTGAGTGTGGGTAAAACCGTTGAGACGATACAGGGAAGCTTGAAACTCTGAAACAGCGAGGATAAGTTTGGCGCCATTAAGCTGTTTTGCTAAATAACGGCGCCTAGCGAGCGACTTATTTAAATCATCGGCGTAGCGCGCGACTACTAAGGGGTCATTTTGGTGAAAATTTCTTTCGACTCCATCACGGTCGAGCATAAATTGATGGTCGCATATCCACCACGCATCATGAACAGTAACGATGAAACTCATATTTAAATCAGCGGCAGCTTCGAGAACCGATGCAGTTAGTCGCTGTACACAATGAAAGTGAATTAAATCAGGTTCTGTCAATTTTAGATATTGACAAAAGATTTCATATACCCTTTGGTCTTGATAACGCCAGTCAATATCAGGAAATGGAGGTAAGCTTAGACGGGTTACATGAACATTATCTTGAAGGTATTCACATAGTTCATAACCGTTGGGGTTGTGCAAGTCGTAAGTAAAAACAGCAATATCATAACGGTCATCAAACTTTTCTTTGAGGGTATCAACAGTATTTTTGACTATACCAGTTGCTCCCCCTAGTGCTTGAGGTGGATATAAAACATTGACGAATAATAATTTTGGCTTTGGTTTGTTGAGTATCGCGCGTCCTTGTAATACTGCTTTTTGAGTTGCTGAGTTTAAAATATCTCTAAAATTTTCTGCCATTACCTGCGGACTGTATTCGCATAAGGCTTTTTGTTTAGCTTGAAGCGCAATATTCTGACGGTACTCAGCATCTCCAACTATTCTGTCAAGCTTCTTTAACCAATCTTCCTGTGTACTGGCAATTAATACATCTTCTTCGTCTCGTAAGACCTCTGTATACATTTTTGTGTCGCTAACTACCGAGGGAACTCCTAAAACTGCCGCTTCCAACCATTTGATTTCGCTCTTACAGTCGTTAAATAGGTTTCGTTTGAGGGGCGCAATATTAATGTCAGCTTGAGACAAAAATTCCCAATATACTTCTAAATTACTTAGCAACCCAATTCTATCGATTCGGTCTGTGTAAGGCGCCAGTAAATCTGGAAGTGTTAAATATCCAACGATAGTTAACCGAACGTTTGGATATTTTTCGAGAATTTGAGCAATTGCAGGCGCCGCAATTAAAAAATCAGCATCGTGGGTTTTTGTGCCACTACCGTAAAAAATCGATATATAATCGCGCGCAATTTTCGGTGACTGTGTGTACATGAATTGCAACAGCGTGCTATCAATTCCATTGCGGTGACACCAAAGGTTGCCATTACCTATTACACGTTCCATTTCGGAAGCGAGTGAAGGAGTCGAAGCGATAGCATAATCACATAGCGTCAAAGCTTCGCGATAAAGCTTTACTCCGCGCACCAAACCCTCGTATTCATCAACTGAAACTTGTCCTACCAAGTTTTCGTATGGTTCAGGATAAGCCTCATGATTAAATATCAAGTCATCAATATCAAAAAATACAATTTTCTTAAGTGATTTTGCGTATTTAATTGTTTCTATAACTTCTCGAAACGCTGGCACTCGATAAAATATAACAATGTGACAAAAATGTAATTGCGCTTGTGCTTGTTTGTAATGGCGCCAAGATATCCAACTAACTTGATAATTCAGTGCTTGTAACTGTTCTAACTTTTGCTGTACACGATAGCGAAAACACTGTGGTAATGTTTCTTCGACTATCAGTAAGACTGTAGGTTTTTCAGGAATGTAGCGAGGTAAGTTGATATCATGAAAGTTAGGATTTGAAGATGAAATTGATGAAGTTTGTATAAAATGCTTCTTTGGTAATAGAGTGTGTAACTTTTGTTTAAACTTGTTTTTAAATTCTATAATTTGATGACGAGCTTTCCAAAACTTGCTCGTCTGCATCCAAGCAACTGTTCCTTGTGATTGCGCTAACTCTGCTTGTGTTGTTTGTAACTGTGATTTTATGTGTTCTAATTCTAACTGGGTTGTGCGTAATTGAGTTCGTGTTTGCTCTGCCTCAAATTCACTAACCATTGCTCTTGATTCCTATATTTTTCAGTTATATTTGTTTCAATAGTTTTTGTTGATCCCCCCAACCCCCCTTAATAAGGGAGGCTAAGAGTTGTTTTATACTCTTAATAAGGGGCTAAGAGTTATTTTTGTCATTTTTAAGCAGGACTTTAACTCCGGTTCCCCCCTTATTAAGGGGGGTTAGGGGGATCAAAATAATATGAAACTTATTTTCTGTTTGACTATTTATTCATGAAAAAATATTTGTATCAGGACACTCAATACTTGAAATTTAAAATTTTATTTTTATACCATCGTTATTCATGTACCCGACTTACTCAAAGTTATCAACTATGTTTAATAGCTCTTTAGCTCGATGTAAATACGAGTGATTCTCTGTAACAAATTTTTGTACCGTCAATGCCGCACGATTTCTAATTTCTGAGTTTTGTTTGGCTTGAATAATTGTATCTATTACTTCGCGTGCGTCTTGTAATTGAAAGATATAGTCTTTTATCTCTGGGTAAAATTCGCCTATGTTGATGTCATTTGATACAATGATTTGACCTGTTCCAGCTAAGGCTGTTTCATAAAATCTGTTGGTTGGAGAACTTTGTGGTTTAATATTACCGTCACCCGAAAAGTCTCTAAACAGTGTTAGCGCGAATAGCGAGTGGTTTTGCAGCTTCGCTAAATCGGTGGGCGCCAGTCGAAAGTCACGCTCAAATTTGATAATGTCTATACCTGATAGTGTGTCTGGTATATGAGGGTTTGTTGGTAGTATAAATCTACTTGTAAGGTGGTTTTGTTGGAGTAAGCTAATTAGTTCTTTGAGAAAGTTGGTACGGTTAGGCCAAGCTGTGCCAATGAAGACTAAATCGTATAGTAGATTTGAGGAATTAATAACTGGATGGTAAAACCAATCTTTTGATGCTGCAAGAGGAAGGTAGTAACAATGCGGATGGTTGTATATATGTTGACTGGCTTTATCTGATGTGAAGATTATATTAAAGTAATTTGATATTGATTTGTTACGATTTATTTCAAATGGATCCTCAGTTGTCCATAGTACCCATTTGATGTGATTGGATTTTAATTGCCTGATTAAGTCTAATGATATTTCTTCTCCTCCGAAGCATATAATTAGTTCTGGTTGAAAGTTTTTGATGAATAACTGTAGTGTTTGAGGTGGAGATATTTGTGCTTGTAAGGGTATTTCTTTGAAGGCTTGCCAGAGGGAGTGGATGAGATGGAAGTTGTTGTTGGTTGTTTTGGAGTTGTATATTAATATACGAGTCATCATTTTTTTAATTTGAACCGCAAAGGACGCGAAGGACGCAAAGAGAAGAGAAAAGAAGAGAAGAAAAGAGAAGAGAAGAGAAGAGTTAAAGGTTGTTGAAGACTTGTTGAATTAGTGTTTGTAGTCTATGTCTGTATAAGTGTTCTCTATGTACTCTTTGCTTGGCTTTGTTGGCTATGTTGTGACGTAGTTGAGAGTTATTGATGTATTTATCTGCTAGATGTGCAAATTCTTGTTTGCTGTTGAAGCTGATTATTTCTTGTTGGGTAAAATATTCGTACAGTTCCGGTCGGTCGAAGTAGACTAGTTGAAATATTCCCATTGCCGCTACTTCAAATGTTCTCGGTGCCAATGTTGATGGTACTATTTCATATATTTTGTTTTCGATGTTGAAGTTACGCGATAAGTTTAAGACTATTTTGCTGTTTCTATATATAGATAAGAGTTCGTTATAACTAACGTAAGGACGTATAAAAAAGTTCTCGGCTATCTGTGTTGACCAGTTTGACCCAATAATTAATGTTGAGTAATTTTTGAGGATATCTTGCAAACCTTCGATAATATCAATACGATTGGGAAACCCTACACCACAAAAAACAAAGTCCCATTCGGGTTGGTTTGTTGGTTCTAATATATCACAATATATATCACAAGATGAAGCAGCTAGAGGTAAATGATAAACGTTTTGAGAATGATAATATTTACATGAGTTTTTGTCATTGCTGAATACAAAGTCAACTAGTTTGGGTAAAAAGTAATTGCAGTCAAACTCGTAAGGGTCTTCTGTAACCCAAGCAGCTATACGTGTACCTAAGTGAGCGCGCGCTTGTGTAACTAAGTTATATATATCAATATTAAGTTTGTAGAATGACCCGAATAAGATAATTAGTTCTGGTTGTTGTGTTTTGTTAGCTTCTTGTAAATAAGATTCGCTTTGAAAAAATTTGATTACACTATCACAGTGTATAGCTTCCGAAATTAACATTTCACGGATATGCTGATTACTATCTAGGTGTTCTGGAAGCATCCAAATGCAGTGGACTGTATGTGGTTTACTCATAGCAACGGATTATAACGGATGTAACGGATAGTTTATTTATTAGAAACAAGAATTTATTAGAGGCGCCAAAGTACACGAATCAAGTTCGTTGCCAAGTATAATTGGAGCAGCGTTTGATGCTAGAAAGTAATCCTTCTCGTTTGTAATATTGCCATGCTCTGTATACAAGATGTTTCTTAGGCGTTGGAGCGACAGGTAGTTGGGCAGGTGATTGGCTATCGTCTAATTGCTGTACTTCTAAATGTGCTTCAATTTGATGTTCGGTAACGACGCGCGATAGTAGTTCTATAGGGTTGAGATTACTGGGAGTTTGCAGTGTCGCGTATAGTGATAAGTATTGATTGATATTAGATTCTAAAGAGGGGTATTCTACTTCGCTAACTCCTCGCAGTAAATTCGCAAAGTCTTGTGCGCTCATTTTAAGGAAACTGTTTAATACTGTGATGAGGGAACCACAGTCTTTGAAATTGTAAAGAAACCCATTTTCACCATCAGCTATTCGCTCACGAAAAGCTCCTATACTGGGAGCTATCGGAATTAAGCCACATGACCACACTTCTGATAAAGTTAGTACAAAAGTTTCAGGCCAAATTGAGGCGAATAATGCCACATGACAATGTTGTAGGAGTTCAGGTAAATCTTGAGGTGTGTATTGACCGTATAATTTAACTAAGTTTAAATTTTTACTTGCCATTTCAGACACAATATTTGAGTAAGGGTCGCGCGCGTCTCCATAAATATGAAATTGAATCTGTTGTTGCGTACACTCATAATAATCAATGACTTGTAGAATTAACTCTGCCCCTTTGTTAGTGTCAAAATTTCCAACACAAGCAACCTTTAATGGCAGTACAAAATTATTTAATTTATCTAATATATTTTCTTTGCAAAAGTAAGAATTAAGGTAACCGTTCAGGGGGGCGCCAATAATACCTAGACCCATTATCATGCTAGATTTATTCTGTAAATGGTGATAAGCTGAATTCATTCTCTGGTATTGGTCTTGACATAAGTAATGAACAGCATCAACATGATAAAGCACTTGTGATATGAAGTTTCTTCGAGTTAGTTGTGTACCTGCTGGAGAATTAAAATTTTGCTTTAAACATAAATCACAGGTTGGGATAGTAATATTCGGGTAATCACAAAAACTATTGTCCTTCTTTAAAAAATTAAACTGTCGGCAAATGAAATAGTAGTCGAAAAAAGAAACAACAGTTTTTGCTCCAGCTTTTTGAGCTATTAACGGCAAGTTCAATGGAAACCTAAGTAGATGAAAGAAATGAACAACATCAATTTTGTGCTGTATAATGAGAGACTCAAATAAAATAGAAAACTCTTGATGGGAGTAACAATCAGAACTAACATGGTAAGTTAAATTTACTTGTTTTAAAGTTTTGTCTTTGATATTCAAAAGTAAATAATTAGTACAATCACTTGCTATTCTTGCATCGGGAAACAATACATAAACTTGGTTATTATTTGTTTGAGAGAATGCTTGAGTAATAGATAATGCATGAATTTCTGTTCCACCATACGGAGTATAGCCAACCCAATTATGTATGACAAATAATAAGTTCATTACTGGCGTTGCAAATAATTTTTCAACTTTAACCATTGTTCTCGAAGCTGCCAAAACTTACTGCTTTGCATTCCCACAATCATATACTCAAGCTCATGTAAATTTGATTCCTTTTGTTGAATTTGAGATTGTAAAGTGTTTATTTGTAGCTGATATTTAAACTGTTCAGCTTGAACTTGTACTTGAGCTTGTTGCAATTCCTGAAGTTTTAATTTTGTATCCGTTAACTCTGATTGTATCTGTTGTAACTGCAATTTTAGTTGGGTAGTCTGTCCAACTAACTGAGAGTGTCGGTCATTTAGACAAGTATACTCAGCTTTCAATGCAGTATATTTATCTTCAATCGTAGTTGGAAATGCTTGGATGACAAACTGTAAAGTATCTGCTTCGTCATCTTGCTCTACCTGAGTAATTATTTCCTGATGAAATTCATCACGGTTAAACGAGGGTACAAGGTGAACTGAAGTAAAAACTTCTAGTTTAGTACGGTCTATTCCTTTAATAAAATACCCTGTTGCTTCAAATAAATCTTCTATAGTTTTTTTTGTAAAGAATCTTAAATGAGTATTATCTAATATACCAAACTGTGTGTACTCAAATTTACCTTGCAGTAAAGCTAAACGAATAGCTCCATGAGCAATATTAGGGATAGAAGCAACTACATATCCACCTGTATTTAAGATATTTTTCGTATCTTCAAGAACCTTCCAAGGGTTACGAAGATGCTCCAAAACATCTCCAAAAACAGCAACATCAAACTTTTGGTTAGGAAATATTTCTGAAACACTAGTAAAATCCAAATCAGCTACTATCACTTCTTGGCAATACTGCTCGGCAATTTTAGAAGCTTCTTGATTATAATCTACTCCTGTAACAATACAATCATTTAACTTGAGTAACTGAGCTAAATAACCAGTTGCACAACCAAAATCAACTACACGTTTATTCTTACCAATAAAATATAATGTTTTTTTTAAACTACTATTATCTTCAAGAGATTCTTCAGTTAATCCATCAAAAGAAGGGTAGTCTTTAATCCAGTCTTGATCTTTTTCCATAATATCATGTAATATAGTAATTATTTTCTTCTTTCTTTGCGACTTTGCGTGCTTTGCGGTTTGTTAAATAAACATTTTTTTATAATTGTTGGGTTGCGCTACGCTTTCTTTGACACTTACATCTATTGGGTGGTCAACTAAAGCGTAAATTTGTTTTCCTGTTTTTGGTGGTAAAATTTGAAACACCATTGCGTTGTCAATCCAATCAAAAGTCAAAGCTTGATTATTTTCGGCGCCAGCTACCGTCAAGCTATAAGAAGCGGGTCTAAGTGGCAATTTAAATTTAAATTTGACAACGACTCGTTGTCTAAATTCTAGCTGGTCGATTTTGGCATTTTCCTCAAAAGTATTAGTACCGATGATTTCATTACCGTTTTTATCACAAATATAAAATCCTAAAATACAGCTAAGGAGTTTTGTATACGCTTCTATCTCTACAACTAGCGTGACTTCTTCGTTGAAACCAAAAACAGGAGTATCACCAGCGTCTTCACCCAAATGATTGAGCATTTTTACTGTTATGATTCTTGCTTTGCCACTTCCTCTACGCGCGATACTTGTATCCTTATTACTTTTACTTTCGTGATGTTCTTGTGCTGCGTTCGACTCGGATGCTGATATACCTAACTCTAAATCTGTGAGTAATTTAAGATACGTAATCGTGACTTCGTTCGGCGCCCCAGTAGTGTATATTTGTCCATCATGAATCATAACTGCTGAGTTACATAACGTTTTGATGGTGCCAGCGTCATGGGATACAAATAGTGTGGTGACACCAGAGTCCATAAGCGCGCGCATCCTTCGCATACAACGGTGTTGAAAGACAATATCACCGACAGCAAGCGCTTCATCAACAATAAGCACCTCTGGGTCAACATTAACTGCGACTGCAAAAGCTAAACGGACAAACATCCCGCTAGAGTAAGTTTTTACAGGTTGGTAAATAAAATCACCTATATCAGCAAACCCAGCAATATCATCAAACTTTGACTCAATTTCATTCTGACTCAACCCCAGCAACCTACCGTTAAAAAATACGTTTTGTCTTCCAGTAAATTCTGGGTTAAAACCACTGCCCAACTCTAAAAGTGCTGAAACACGACCTCTAACTGTTACCTCTCCTGTAGTTGGTGTCAAAGTTCCTGCGATAATTTGCAGCATTGTGCTTTTACCAGAACCGTTACGTCCTATAATTCCTACCGTCTGACCCTTGGGAATATCCAAACTAATATCGCGTAAAGCTAAAAACTCATTGCCTTTACTAGAGTTTGGCAACAATAACTCCTTGAGTCGATCCATTGGACGCGCGTAACGCTTATAACACTTGGATACATTTTTGAGTGAAATTGCGATTTCCTCACTCATTATTTAACACCTTGATGACTATATAACGATTATTGAAATTAAGCAGTAAAAAGAAAAGGACATCACTGTCCTGTTTCTCTTTTTCCTTTTTCTACAGAATTACAACACATCCGCAAAGGCAGGACGTAGGCGCCGATAAACCCACAATCCGCAAACAAATAATACCAGTGAGGTTGCAGTCGCGACTCCAAACTCACCCCAGTGTTTGACTTCGCCATTTAAAACGATATCGCGGTAAAATTCGACTACTGCAGTCATTGGGTTCAACCAAAATATCCAAGTTCGCAGTTCTTCAGGAATCGCTGTAGCAGGGTAAATAATTGGTGTCGCGTACATCCAAATGTTTAAAACAACACCCAAAGTTTGTGGAATGTCTCGTAAAAATACTGTTAAACCAGCTGCTAAATAACCCATTCCCGCAGTTAAAAGCAACTGTGTGAACCAGACCAGAGGCAATAATGCTAAAGTCGTATGTAATGTGTGAGAAGTAAAAGCGACAAAAATAATTAGCAGTGTTAAGCCAAAAGAACTTTCAATAAAAGATGATAATATTGGCACTAAAGGCAGTAAAGACAGCGGGAAAACGACTTTTTTGACTAAATTAGGCTGTACTACTACAGAGCTTGCCGACTGCATCAAACCACCTGAAAAGGCAATCCAAGGTAACAACCCCGCAAATAGCCATAATCCAAAAGTAAAATTATTGTCAGGCAGAGCTTTGAGAGTAAGCTTGACTTTAAGTACAAACGAGAAAACGTAAGTATAAATTAATAGCTGCGAGAGTTGATTTAACAACGGCCAAAAATTTCCCAGTACCGAACCTTTGTAACGTGCTTCCAAGTCACGTCTCACCAGCGTTCGCAGCAAATCATATTTTGCTAAGAACTTTTCGTTGACAGGGAGCAAACGCTTTAACTTTCTTAGCTTACGGCTAATACCTTGCACTTCCATATAATTCCTATGCCTCACACACACATAATATTTTAAGGAATGAATCTGAGTTATACTCTCAGGTTCCGATTAGTTCCTTTATTGTGGCAGATTCGGATAAACTGAGTCTTGGTTTACTGCATAGTTTATAGTTGGCATGGAAATCGGACAAAGAGTTAAAGTATATCGCTTACGCGACCGCGTTAGTGCTGCAACTGTTAAAAAATTAGGACAAACCGGCATAGTCCAAGGTTATAAGATAACCGATTCTAGCGGTGTCGGTGTTGTGGTACTGTTTGATGACAATTATTCTACCTGGTTCTTTGAGGATGAAATCAAACCAGTGTAGAGAGTGCTGAGTGCTGAGTGCTGAGTGCTGAGTGTAGAGAGTGCTGAGTGCTGAGTGCTGAGTGCTGAGTGCTGAGTGCTGAGTGCTGAGTGCTGAGTGCTGAGTGCTGAGTGCTGAGTGCTGAGTGCTGAGTGTAGAGTGCTGAGTGCTGAGTTAACTATCTAGCGACTATCTGAGAAATGCATTTTACTTCTTCCAAGGTTTACAACTTTGGGGGAGGTGAAACTGCTGCATTAAGAGTGCTAAGTTATGAGTGCTGCATTAAATTAACGAGTATAGGAATATTTTTAAATGGCGCTGATACTAACATTTTTAGGTAAAGGCAGTACCGCGCGGACTAAAATTGCAATCGCTGCTGCTATGAAATACGCACGCGATGGTAAGCGGGTACTATTAGCTGGTAACTCCGAACCAGCGATACAAAGTCTTTTGGGGACAACGCTTTCCAATGAACCCGTGGAAGTGGCGCCTAATTTACAAGCAGTACAATTTCATGCAAGCACGTTACTCGAAAAAAACTGGGATGAAGTAAAAAAGCTCGAAGCACAGTATTTAAAAACACCCATTCTTAAAGAAGTATACGGTCAAGAACTCGCCGTTTTACCAGGAATGGATGCAGCTTTGGCTCTTAACGCGATTCGGCAGTATGATGAAAGTGGTAAATTTGATACCATTGTTTATGATGGTGCAGGTGACTCTACAACCTTACGTTTACTAGGTTTACCTGAATCACTAAGTTGGTACGTGCGACGGTTTAGACAGTTGTTTATTAACTCTGATTTAGGTCGAACCATTTCTGAGTCACCTTTAGTTCAACCTCTGATTAGTACATTTTTTAACATTAACTGGACATCAGACAATTTTTCTGAGCCTACTAATATGGCAAATAATTTGCTTGACAAGGGTAAAGCTGCACTTGCTGACCCTAAGCGGATAGCTGCTTTCTTGGTGACAAACGATGACCCTGTTGAAATTGCGTCTGCTCGCTATTTATGGGGTAGTGCCCAGCTAGTAGGGCTAACGGTAGGAGGTGTTATATTCACAGGCGCCACTTCAAATCCAATTAACTCACAACTAAGCGAACAATTTGCGCCTTTAAATGTAACCGCAGTAGACGATGCTAACCAAGGGCAGTATGAAGCGATGGTAGATAAATTACCCGACTTTGCAGCCCAAGCAAAAATGGCGCCTCGACCTATTGAGATAGATATAAATTCCAGTCAAGTACGTTTGTTCTTGCCAGGATTTGACAAAAAGCAAGTTAAACTAACTCAATACGGTCCAGAAGTAACCGTAGAAGCAGGAGACCAACGCCGGAATATAGTTTTACCTCCTCCGTTGAGTGGAAAACCTGTAGCTGGCGCCAAGTTTCAGAATGGTTATTTGATAGTCTCGTTTTGATAAAGTTGCTTCTAACTAGTAAGGTGCGTGACGCTACTAGATAGCTGCTTCGTTTTAAAATTGTTGGTAGCGTCACGCACCCTACCTTTCCAAAAAAAAAGCTTATGTCAGAAACACCGATTACTCCATCTACTGAGGAAGTCAAACCAGCAGTTGACCGCAGTGCGAAGACCAGACAATTACTTGGTATGAAAGGTGCGGCGCCTGGTGAAAGTTCGATATGGAAAATTCGCCTGCAATTAATGAAGCCAATTACGTGGATACCCTTAATATGGGGTGTCGTATGCGGTGCCGCTTCGAGTGGTGAATATACATGGACACTGGAAAATGTTCTGAAGTCATTGACTTGTATGTTGCTATCGGGACCACTGATGGCAGGATATTGTCAAATTACAAATGATTATTACGACCGAGAAATAGACGCAATCAACGAACCCTATCGTCCCATACCCTCTGGAGCAATTTCTATACCCCAGGTATTGACGCAAATTTGGGTATTATTAATAGCAGGTTTGGTATTAGCGTTTGCTCTCGATAAATGGGCGGGTAACAGTTATCCCACTATCACTACTATTGCTGTTATCGGCGCCATTATTTCATATATATACTCGGCGCCACCTTTAAAATTAAAACAAAATGGCTGGCTTGGTAGTTACGCACTTGGCGCCAGTTACATAACTTTTCCTTGGTGTACTGGTCATGCATTATTTGGCGAACTGCACTGGCAAATAATAGTTTTGACAATGTTTTATAGTTTAGCGGGCTTGGGTATTGCCATCGTTAATGACTTTAAGAGTGTGGAAGGAGATACACAACTTGGACTAAAATCACTCCCTGTGATGTTTGGTGTTCAAACTGCCGCTTGGATTTGCGTGTTAATGATTGATATATTTCAAGCTGGAATTGCTGTTTACCTTATCTCTATTCATCAGCAATTATACGCAGCTATTTTATTATTACTCGTGATTCCGCAAATTACATTCCAAGACATGTACTTTCTACGTGACCCATTAAACAACGATGTTAAATATCAAGCATCAGCACAACCGTTCCTCGTTTTGGGGATGTTAGTAACTGGTATTGCAATTGGGCACGCAGGGTTGTAATTTTTACGAGACGCGATATGTTGTGGAGACGCGATATATTCCCTGCGGGACACTCCGTGAACGCGTCTCCACATTATGTATAGATTTTTATCAATAAATTTCAAATTATAACAATCTCTCTTTAGCGGTAAGCTAAAAATATATAATCCAGTTTAGATAGTATTTATGCTCTGTTCTTGTATTTAAAGTTACTAACTTAAGATATTACTGTGTTACAAATATTATTGAAGATAATTAGCGGAATTCAGCCTTTACTTGCCCCCATTTGTTTTGTAGGCGCCTGGGGGTTAATTGTTCTAGTGATTTGGAGTTTATGGGCAACTGCGCGCGATAGTGTATCGACAGCAAAGCAAATGCATCAAATTCCCTGTTCGGGTTGCCAATACTTTACTTCCGACTATCGACTCAAATGTACTATTCACCCGTCAAAAGCAAACACCGAACAAGCAGTTAACTGTATAGATTATCAGGCAAAGACAAATCCGATGTATTACTAATATACTACTAAGATTCGCTCATTTCGAGTAAAACCTTCATTACACCGCGCGTTTTTGCTTGTTCAAACGCGGTAATTCCTTCATTCAGAGGAAATATTGAATGAATTAGGGGTTTTACGTTTATTTTGCCTGTAGCTAGTAATTGAAGTGCAGGTGCGAATGGACCACAACGTGAACCAATTAGAGTTATTTCATCAACAACCAAAGCAGAAGCATCTAAGCTAAGATTTCCGGCGTAGGTGCTTTTTAATACTAATGTGCCGCGTGGACGTAAAGCGCGACGTGCAATATCGAAGCCAGCAGCATTACCTGTACATTCAACGGCAATATCAAAGCTACGTGTTTTTACGGCATCAGTATAGCCAACTTTGATACATTGAGCTTCTAAATTTGCAAGTTTTTCAGTATGACGCCCAATAGCCAATAAATCACAACCAGTTAGCGCGAGTGTTTGTGCTACTAACTGTCCTAATTTACCATCTCCAACAACGAGTACTTGGTCTTGAGAAGAAATAGATATTTGTTGCTGAATTTCTAGTGCTGCTGCTACAGGTTCAGTGAATGTTGCCACATCAGTAGGAACATTATCGGGAACTATGTGTAAGTTTGTTACGGGTAAAGATAAATAATCAGCAAAGGCGCCGTTACGGTTCACAATACCTAAAACCGTGCGGTTTTCACAGTGAGTAGGAATTCCTTTGAGACAATAACGGCATTTTCCACAAGCTGCATTAATTTCTCCAACAACCCGTTTACCAACTAAATCATCTGCTCCACTTTCAACCACACCAACAAATTCGTGCCCTAAAATACCAGTGTAGGGATAATAACCGCGCGTCAGTTCAATGTCAGTGTTACATATACCCGCTTTACATACCCTCACCAAAGCTTCTCCTGAAGAAGGTTCAGGAACTGATATATCAGTACGAAGTTCAAGCTGTTGATTTTCGAGCCAAAGTCCTTTCATAAGTAAATAATATACGTAGGATAGGCGTCCCGCCTGTCCTTATTAATATTGCTAAGGCTAGTAGGGCAGGCAAGATGCCTACCCTACGGTAGCAAATCGCGCGCATTTACGGATATGCTAATTTTAGATGGTGCTACAGAATGAATAAAACCTTTACACTAAACTTGACACGAATATTTGTCTTAACATTCGGATGTTTTGTGCTTTCTACTTTACCAGTAGGCGCCTTACCACAAAACGCAAAAACCTGTGAAACTCGTTTTCCTTTGAGTAAGTGCGTTAACAGCGTCACTCAACTCGTTGCACAAATCGCACGGGCAAACGTAATATATTTAGGAGAGACGCATGATAGCGCATCTGACCACGAAAACCAGTTGAAAATTATTCAGGAATTATATAAACGAAACAAAAAAGTTGCTATCGCAATGGAAATGTTTCAGCGCCCCTTCCAAAACGTTATTAATGAGTACTTAGCAGGTAAAATAACCGAAGAAGAACTGGTTAAGCAAACCGAGTATGAACAACGCTGGGGTTTTGAGTACTCATTATACGCCCCCATTCTAAGATATGCTAAAGAGAATAAAATACCAGTTTTAGCAACAAACACTCCCGCAGAAATTACCCGTAAAGTTTCGCGTCAAGGTTTAGAAAGCTTAACACTCGAAGAGAGTAAGTTGATACCACCATTTTCAGAAATTCGCACCTCTCCAGAAGAATACCGCAAAATGGTTTTAGCCGCATTTGAAGCGCATCAAAGTGCAGGACATGGAAAAAGCAATAGCGCAGAAAGATTTTTCCTTGCACAAGTTTTATGGGATGAGACAATGGCAGAGAGTATTGCCAATTCCCTAAAAACTAATCGCGATTATCAAATTGTTGTTTTAGCTGGACAAGGACACATAGTCTACAATTATGGTATTCCTAGCCGTGTAGAACGGCGCCTACAAGATAAACAAATAACTCAGTATTCAGTACTATTAAGTCCACCATTAGATGATAATCTACCCATAAATAAACAAATAGCTGACTTTATTTGGCACCAGTAGAGGGACAGAATAGTAATTTAAACGTACTAATAGGTGCTAAAAATGATCTCAATATTGTTGTGACGCATATCACGTCAACACAATTTGTCACAAAATATACAAAATTTATCAAATGTTTTCAGCGAATCTATCGTTCCATTTAAAGGATACAAAGCAAAGCATTATTCGCTTAATCCTGAGTATAATAAGTGGCTAGGCAATTTTTTACTAAATTCCGTAAGGTTTGTGCATGAAACCCGGTTTGCAAAAAGGACAGCTTGTAAGATGGAAAGATGAGCGAGGGTTTGGATTTATACAACCTGTAGACGCGAGCAAACAAGTTTTTCTACACATTTCTGATCTTAAAGACACAAGTCGGCGCCCAATAGTAGGCGACACTATTTACTATAACGTTGTACCTGACAAAGGTGGGAAAGTTCGCGCCAGTAACGCTTTGATTGAGGGTGCAAACGAAAATGCATTATCAAAAATTTCATCTAATAGCAACAAAGCTGTATGTAAAAGGTCTTTATCTAAATTTCCAATATTCAAAACAATGCTGGTGTCTAGTTTACCGTTATTCGGGGCTATTCATTTTGCATTAACAACTACCATTATGTTTCCACTCATTGTCTATGCTGTGATGAGTTTATTGACATTTGGTCTGTACGCTGATGATAAATCTCGTGCTAAACACGGAGGATGGAGAACGTCAGAAAAGACGTTACATTTGTTTGAACTTGCAGGTGGATGGTTTGGAGGATTTATTGCCCAACAAATTTTGTATCATAAAAGTAGTAAAAGTTCGTATCAAGCTGTATTCTGGACAATTGTTGTGATTCATTATGCGCTTTGGTTAGGATGGCTACTTTGGGTAAACCTTTATTAAGATAGTTCTCATAAACCTTGCTAGAAATATAGATATAGATAGTAGGTGGTTGTTTAAGTAAGGGTTATGATGACAGCGAATGATAAATTTAGCTTGAAATCTAAAAACGAAGATTCAAAAGATTGGTCTTGGCCATTTTGGTTTGCCGTACCATTTTATCCTTACGGCAGGCGCCGGACTGTGAAGAAAGAAGTAATAAAAGATACGATTTGGACTTTCGACCAGCTTCACGGTATTCTTTACACTATTACACCGATTCGGATGATGGTTGTAAAATTAAAAGCAGGTGGTCTTCTTGTATATGCACCAGTGGCGCCAACCCGTGAATGTGTACGTATGGTTAATGAGATAGTGGCAAAGCATGGTGATGTTAAATACATAATATTGCCAACTAGTTCAGGCTTAGAGCATAAAGTATTTGTTGGTCCGTTTGCACGATGTTTTCCTACAGCACAAGTATTTGTTGCCCCTCACCAATGGAGTTTTCCGTTTAATTTACCGCTAGGTTGGCTAGGGTTTCCTCAAAAGAGAACTCAGGAACTACCAACTGATGTAGAAATGGCGCCTTTTAAAGACGATTTTGATTATACAGTGCTAGATATAAATTTGGGGCGTGGTTCTTTCGTCGAAGTTGCAATGTTTCACAAAAGTTCGCGTACATTGCTTGTATGTGATTGTGCATTATCTATTCCTGAAGAACCGCCAGAAATAGCTCAACTAGACCCATATGCTTTATTATTTCACGCGCGAGATAATTCCACTGAAGTTATAGAAGACAACGCAGCAAACCGTCGCAAAGGATGGCAGCGCATAGCATTATTTTCAATATATTTCCGTCCCAGTGCTTTGCAAGTAGCTGGAACATGGGAGTCACTGCGTGATGCTTTAAAAGCACCTGATAAATCTAGAAAAGCATACTTTGGCTTCTTTCCATTTCGCTGGAAAGACAACTGGCAAGAGTCTTTTAAGGCTTTGCGTGCTTATGGGCGCCCATTTGTCGCACCCATTTTACAAACCCTTATTTTACCACAGGCGCCAAAGCAAGTACTCGATTGGGCAGATAAAATAGCCACATGGAACTTCGCGCGTATAATATCCTGCCACTTTGATTCCCCAATTCAAACAACACCGCACGAATTCCGCAACAGCTTCGCCTTCCTAGAACAAAACTCTTCTACGAGTCAAGCATTTGGATGTGCAAACGAACCCTTAGTAGAAGAAGACTTTAAATTTATTAAAGACCTCGAAGCAAATCTCGTCCAACGTGGTATGGCTACACCACCAAAAGAAAAAGTTTAACACCTGTTGTAAATAAAAATTTACCTCTTGTGGAACGGGCATCCCTGCCGTTAAACATTTAGGGCAAGTCAGCATTAAAAAGCAGGGCTTTCGATACCTTAAAATTTTTAAATTTAAGTAATTGTATGCAAAAAGTAGCGGTGTTTGGCAATGCTGGAGGCGGTAAATCAACTCTAAGCAAGAGGTTATCAGAAATCACTGGTTTGCCACTTTACGTTTTGGACAAGATAAAACATCAATCAGAGGATGCTGAAGTTCCATATGAAGATTATAAGCGCGCGCATCAACAAATTTTAGCTAATGACAGATGGATTATTGACGGGTTTGGTTGCATGGAAACAATTTGGCTACAACTAAACGAGGCTGATAGTCTGATTTTTGTCGATCTACCACTGTATGTACATTTCTGGTTGGTAACTAAACGATTAATCACAGGTTACTTTAAATCGCCAGAAGGATGGCCTGAAAATAGTCCAATATTGGAGAGTTCGTTACTTAGTTATCGCGTACTATGGTTATGTCATAAACATTTGACTCCAAAATATCGTGAGTATATCAAGCAAGTAAAAAGCATCAAAAGTGTTTATCACATTCGCTCGACTAAACAGATTTCGCAATTTTTGGAATTAATTCAAAATGATACTAACGCTCACAATTTACCACAAAGGCAGTAGTGGTTCGTGTCAATAGTTTTGGTGTGTTGTAGCATAGGTGTCTCGCCTGTGCGCGCGGTCAGGCGAGACGCCGTGAGCCGACCAAATTAATTGACACAGACCAGTAGTGGTTCGTGTCAATAGTTTTGGTGTGTAGGCGCCAATAGTAAGCGTGGCGGGCGCCTACCGTTACGGTATGGTAGGGTGTGTGACGCTACGAAAAATTTCACTCAATATGAAGAGACTTGTAGCGTCACGCACCGACACGAGCAATGGATGGTGCGTCAAAGCACATGATTTTTCGTTTTCTTGAAGACCCTAATAGCTTTGACGCACCCTACATACTACAACACACCATGTAAATTAGTTGCTATTTATTGAAAAAAATGCTGATTAATGATAATGATAAGGTGGTAATAATTTATGCTTTACAAAAGTTAAAAAATATTAAAGATAATTAGCAATGGATGAAAAGAATAATTTAAAAGAAATATATAAATTTCTTCAAGAAACTGGTGTTAAATTTGTACGATTTCTTTGGTGTGATAATGCCAATATTATCCGTGGCAAAGCCGTACATTTGGAGATGCTATCTCACTACTTTGAGCATGGGGTAGGTATTTCCGCAGGACAGCAGGGAATTCCTGTGATGTATGATGCAGTTGTACCAGAAACTGATTTAGGTCCAGTAGGTGAAATTCGCTTAGTAGCAGATTGGTCTAGCCTACAGTCTTTACCTTATACTCCTAACCATGCTCGTGCTATGGGCAATATGATATTAAATGGTTCTCCTTGGGCGTTATGTCCGCGAGATTTTTTGAAGCGAATGATTGCAGCTGCTAAGTCTCAAGGTTTGGAAGTGCGGGCAGCTTTTGAAAACGAGTTTTACTTGCTGCGACAGACACCTGAAGGTATTATTTCTGCTGACTCCACAGTGTTTGCCTCAACTCAAGCAATGGATATCAACTATGAAGTAATTGATGAGATTGCCGATGCACTTATCGCTCAAGGCATACCAGTAGAACAATATTATCCAGAATCTGGACCTGGTCAGCATGAAATTTCTATACGCTACACTAATGCTTTGCAAGCAGCTGATTGGCAGATTGCTTTTCGAGAAACTGTTAAAGCAATTTCCTGGCGCCATAAACTCACTGCTTCATTCTTACCCAAAATTTTTGCGGATGCACCTGGTAGCGGTTGTCACATTCATTTTAGCCTTTGGCGTGATGAAAAAAACCTCTTACCCGACCCACAAGGCATCTGTGGTCTATCTCCAGTGGCATTACAATTTATCGGTGGTATTCTGCAACATTTACCAGCACTGATGGCAATAACTACTCCAAGTACTAATTCTTACCGCCGCATTCGTCCTCATAGTTGGAGCGGAGCTTTTCGGTGTTGGGGAATAGATAATAGAGAAGCATCTGTGAGAGTTCCCAGTGACCCTAGTTTGAACTGTCCCAGCCACTTGGAATTAAAAACTGTAGATGCCTCAGCTAATCCTTACTTAGCTTTAGGTGCATTAATTGCTGCTGGTCTTGATGGTGTGCAGTGTGGTCTGGCGCCTGGAAACCCAGTAAATCAAGACCCAGGATATTTATCAATTGAAGAACTTAATGCTAATCAAATAGATCGATTACCAGATAATCTAGGAGAAGCAATAACTCATCTCCAGCAAGACAATATTTTATTAACAGCTTTAAATCCTCAGTTAGCGCAAGCTTTCTTAGCAGTTCGTACTGCAGAGTGGCAAGCGATGAAAGATTGGGAATTAAAGACAGAAGTGAATACATTATTAGAAAAATATTAATGATGTTTAATTTGCACAATGAATTTAGCTGATATTCCTTTAATTGACCAACACGCCCACAACATATTAAAACCAGAGGTAGCTGCTCAATACCCTTATGCAGCTGCCTTTACAGAAAGTTATCATCCAGAAATTATTAATCATCATGCCCGTTATACCTTTTTTTATCGGCGTAGCCTGCGCGAGGTTGCCGCTTTGTTAAACTGTGAAGCAGAAGAAACAGAAATTTTAGCACGGCGCCAAAGTTTAGGTTTAGAAGAGCTAACAAATATTTATTTTAAAGCTGCCAATATAGAAGGGATTTATTTAGACGATGGTTTACAACCAGAAGCTATCTTACCTCTATCGTGGCATGAAAGATTTACTACTGTACGACGAATTTTGAGATTAGAACAGTTAGCAGAACAGCTAATTTCACAATCACCAGATTTTAACACTTTTTTAGCCAGATTCAACAGCGAACTTGACCCGCCACCACTTGGAGTAGTTGGTTTTAAAAGTATTGCCTGTTATCGAAGTGGTTTGGATATTCAACCTGTAGCTTTCGAGGTGGCTAAGGTTCATTTTGAAAACCTCAAACAAAATTCGCCAACTCAAACAATACGACTTACAGATAAACCCCTGATTGATTTTTTGCTGCAACATGCTTTATTAGTAGCAGCGAAATATCGTCTCCCAGTGCAATTACATACTGGCTATGGCGACCCCGACTTAGATTTACGATTGGCTAATCCCTTATATTTGCGACAATTACTAGAATCTCCAGAGTATTCCCGTGTACCAATAGTATTGCTACATGCTTCCTATCCTTATATGCGGGAGGCTGGTTATTTAGCTTCTGTATATCCTCAAGTTTATTTAGATTTTGGGTTGGCAGTACCCTTTTTAAGTGTCTCTGGGATGCGGGAAACTATTAGACAGTTATTAGAATTAACTCCCACTACCAAATTAATGTATGCTTCTGATGCCCACTCAATTCCAGAATTGTACTACTTGGGTGCAAAATGGGGGCGCCAACTGTTAGGAGAAGTGCTGTGGCAAGCAGTTACAGATTCTGACATTACTGTTGCGGAAGCTGAAGCGAGCGCTGTGGCAATTTTACGCGAAAATGCTTTATTTCTCTACCAAGTTGTAGTATGAGTGGTACTGGTTATTGAATACTTGAATCGCATACGTTATTATTGGGCAACATCCGATTGTTTAAAGGCTTCCATCAAAACTGCGCCAGTTCCAAAATAATCATATGGAGTTGGCAAGTCGTAGGTTTTAAAAGGTTCTAGAGGAGAAATATTCTCTACTACATCTAAATCTATTGTAAGTTGGGTTAAGCAAAGCCTCCACCCAACCTACAAGCCTTCAGCTTAAAAAAGGTTTAAAGGTAGGTAATAATTCCGAACGACTTAAAACAAGAGTTGGATAGGAAATATTACTGTAATCAACTTCTGGTTTTGCAGGGAAAGGCTGTGATTTTAGAGGTATCCATGTACCACCTGCTGCTTGAACGATAACCCATGCTGCTGCTATATCCCATATTTTGGGTGTGGCTTCAATACCACCTAGTACGGCGCCAGTCGCGACAGTAAGAAAATTATAGCTTGCTACTCCCAGCATCCTTATTTTACATGGGAAGTCTTTTTGAATTACAGAAGTACTGCGCGAACAAACGTTGAAAAAATGGTTGCCGCTTGGTGCATCGTTACTTGTATGTATAGGATGATTATTACGAAAGGCGCCTATAGGTGTATTTAATCCGGAATTACCTGAGTAATATCCATGATAAAATTCTCTCAATGTTGGAACGTAAACAAAACCGAAAATAGGTGTGCCTTGATACAGTAAACCTAGTGAAATTGACCAGAGTGGAAGACCGCGCGCGAAGTTTGTAGTACCATCAAGTGGGTCAATTACCCAGCACCACTCAGTATCAGGCAATACTTTATTACCTTCTTCAGTTAAAATACCGTAATCCTTAAAATTAGAAACTATAGCATCACGAATTGTTTGGTCTGCCCATTTATCAGCTTTGGTAACTAAACTTCCATCAGCTTTTTCGTCAGCTTGCACTTTTCCAAAATCTTGAAGAAGTTGATTACCAACTGTTTCACAGGTTGTTTGAGCAAATTCAAGAATTGTTGTCCAAAAATCTATCATTTTTTAAGGTTGGGAGGTAGGGTGCGTGACGCCATAACAATCGTAAAGTGAAACTAACGAACTAGTCGCGTCACGCACCTTACGAGGAGCGGAGGCGCGGAGTTAGAACTCCGCGCCTCATAAATGTTAATCCAATTCTTGTTCCAAAATTGAAGCCATTGCGTCTTTTGCGTTGCGCTGAAATTTACTGACTGGAAAACTATCGAAAATACCAGTAAGTAAGGTGCGTGACGCTACTAGTTCATTTGTTTTATCTTACGATTGTTATGGCGTCACGCACTTTTAATCTAATTCTTGTTCTAAAATTGCAGCCATTGTGTTTTTTGCATCACGTTGAAATTCACTAACGTTAACGCGCGCTAAAAACGATAGTGCTGCTATCATGCCAATTGATTGGACTGTAAAGACTAATGCGTATGGCAGTAACGGTGTACTGAAAATATTTTTACCAAGATTTAATACGGCGCCTCCTGATACTGTTGCTAGCGCGCGCGACATAGCTTGTGCTAAACCCCAGGCGCCTACAAATGTTCCTGCTGTTTCGGCGGCGGTTAGGTCTAACATTAAACTTAGGGCGCCTGTCGTCGTGATACCAGAAGCAAACCCAAATAATATTAAACAAAATTGTAGTAATTTTGGGTTAGCTGTTACTCCGGCGAAGATAAGTAGTATAAAGCAAATTGCAACGCCGATACATCCAAATTTTGTGGTAGTTTTTTTACCAATACGTGGCGCTATTAAAAGTCCGGTTAAGGCTAAACCAAACAGCGTCCCGGTTCCAAAAAATGCATTTAATTTTGTAGTTTCGGCAATTGTCATTTTAAATACTTCGCCCCCGTAAGGTTCCATCACCGCGTCTTGCATAAATAAACTGATGGTCATTACGAGTAAGAAGGTGAAAAATATTCCTGTTTGGCGACTGGCAGTTAAGATGCTGAATGCTTGACCTAGAGTAATTTTATCTTCTCGAACAGTTGGTGCAGAACGTTGAGAAAGACGCGAGTATTTTTTCTCAACACCGACTGTTGCAATAATACACAGCAGTAATGCAACTGCTGGTACTATTATAAATAAGCGGCTGACTTGGGTTTGAATGACTTCAACTGGTGCGTTTAGCTCGATTTGTTTTAGTAAGCTACCGCTAGTTATGGCGCCAATAATAATACCCACCATTAACATCGACCAAACAATACCGACTAGTTTGGAGCGGTTGTCTTCGTCAGAAATATCTACAAGTAGTGCTGTGAAAGGTGTAGAGCTAGCACTCAATGCAATTCCATATACAGCAAATATTAACCCTAGCAGTGCTACCCACATTGTAGTTTGACTTGTCCAGGCGCCTCCAGGTTGCAAACTGGCGCCGAGAAGCCAAACAACCTGCACAGCTAAAAATGCCGCAACCGCAAATAAAGCGGCGCCTAACCATATATAACCTGTACGATGATATCCTAAGAATGGCTTCGAGTCAGAAATTTGTCCAAACCATATGCGAACCGGAGCAACAAATTGATGCATCGCAATTGCCAGTGCTGTAATTAACGCTGGAACCTTTAGTTCATCAATCATGATGCGGTTAAGCACACCCAGCGTCAAAACTGACATTATCCCTAGAGCCATTTGAAAAAAGCCCAGCCGAAACATCGTTAAAGTATCGACTTTTGGGAGACTATGTGCATTGTAATCCGAACTTGATAAATTTCCGCTAGCCATTGTGCTTAGTTGTATATAGGGGCGAATAAAAGTTTTCTTATCTTGTTCTAGGATAAACGCCCCCAGCACAAGAGTGAAATCAGAAATAAACTTTTTCCATCAAGTTCTTATGCACTAACTATAATGTTCGTAGGTTGGGTCGAGGAACGTTAACGTAGTTTGCCTTTATGCGAGACCCAACAAAAATGACTGAGAAACTATAAATTTGCAACGGATACAACGGATGTAACGGATGAATTATTGGTTACAAACAAACAACAATGAATTTATATACAAAAACAGGTAGTAGATAGTAACGCTTAGAACTATCTACTACCCGTCAAGCAGAAGTAGGAGAACATTATTACCGGAATTTAGGGAGTCCTTGAAAGACCGAGGAAAGTATGGCAGATAAGGAGGACTACCCTATCTGCCACGGAAAGCTTTGAGGCAACAACTAGCTCAAAACGTTGATTACATAATCAATGTAAGAATTGGCTTCTACAGCTGGGTCTCCAGTTAGACCATGATTAGCTTTGATATGTTTCAGAGCTTCAATATACCAGCTAGGAGACAATTCAAAAGTTTTGTTGATTTCAGCTAAACCAGCAACCAGATAGTCATCAATTGGACCTGTACCACCTGCAACTAATGCATATGTAATAATCCGCAGATAGTAACCAATATCACGCACGCATTTTTGCTTACCACGTGCGTCTGATGCGTAGTTCGGACCTTGCAGTTGAGTCGTGTAAGGAAACTTCTGGTACACAGCGTTTGCAGCAGATTCAGCAAGACTTTGCGCTCTACTAGACAAACTTTTCACCGCTTCAAGTGAAGCTGCTGCTTGTCGAAATCGTCCGAAAGCGACTTGAAATTCAGTGCTGCTCAGAAAGCGACCTTGCGAATCTGCTGTTGCAATTGCTTCTGTTAAAGGGGTTTTAGACATGATTTGATAATCTCCCTGATTGTGTATGTGTACTAAGGTAAAAAGTTTAAGTTGTTTAATTCAGATTTATCCAACTGCTGATGCCGCGCGGTCAAAGTAACTAGCCACTTCAGAAAGTAAAGCGC
Organism: Calothrix sp. CBUCES-K 9914; assembly: GCF_059640475.1. NCBI lineage: Bacteria > Bacillati > Cyanobacteriota > Cyanophyceae > Nostocales > Calotrichaceae > Calothrix > Calothrix sp. CBUCES-K 9914. The sequence continues at coordinate 21,262 of NZ_JBXXZH010000003.1, read as the reverse complement.
TGCAATCACCACGAGTAATTCCATTTGGGTCACCTGCAATCGCAAGTGAAGCTTCTTTGAGCTTCTGAATTCCAACAGCTACTGATGCTCCGGGAGTTCCAAGCGCTAAATAAGTTTCTCGCAATCCATTCAGAGCGCGGTCATCTAACACGCTAGTATCACCTGCAAATATGGCGTAAGTCACATAACGCAAGATGATTTCTAAATCTCGTAAGCAAGCAGCTGCACGACGACTAGTATAAGCATTACCACCTGGAGCTATCAGTTGAGGTTGTTCTTCAAACAACGAGCGTGCAGCATTTGCAACAATCGACGAAGCATTGCTCGAAATCCGATTGACAACATCTACGCGCTTATTTCCATCTCTGACAAGATTCAGCAGAGCATCCAACTGCCCATTATTCAGGTATTCCCCACGTGTGTCTGCTTGGGCAACAACCTTAGTAAATGCATCTAGTACCATTGCTCTAATCTCCTTGCTTTATTCAATAACATCTTAGTTAATACGGCAATTACATCGATTTACCGTACTTTCTGACTGTTAGTATGCCACAGGTGTGTGCAAACGCAAAAGACTTTTTTTATTAACTTTTATTAAGAAATTTGTTTGTAAATGGTGTAAAGCAGTGAATAATCGCTCTCCAGCACTGTTTATAGCGAAATTATTGAGATTTTATGCACTTGCGTTTTGGAGAAACTCGTGACAAAGTAAATATCATAAAGTACTTAAAGTCTATCGATAAACAGTATTTTATTTGAGATTAAGGACATTGTATTTGGTCAGGGGCGAACCAGGGCAGTGTAATATTAAGGGTTTTTCAACAGGTTTTTGATAAGGGCGCCCATTGTCATCCTCATGTCATCAAATTTAGATTCAAGGAGAATCATCAATGGTTAGCCAGCATAGAACTATCGAATTATCTTTGGCAGAAAAGGCTGGATGGTTGAATGAAGGGGTATCTGGGTGCAGTGTAGCTTCATCGCTGGATATGCTTTCTTCTTCAGGAAAATTAGTACATGGTGTACCAGAAAATCTTGGTGGGTCGGGTGGGGCATTACTGAGTACAGTTGAAGAAATTGCCACTGTTTCAGAACAGTGTTTGACAAGCGGATTTGTATTTTGGTGCCAACGAACATTCATTGAATATTTAATATCAGGTTCCAATCATTGGTTAAATTCGCAGATACTGCCAAAAATTCTGCGGGCAGAATGCTCAGGCGCCACGGTAATAGAAGATTTTGTTGACGACTCACAAGTAAAAGCATCACTTTCTAGAGACACAGTAACTCTGGAAGGTTTCCTACCGTGGGTATCTAACCTGCAACCAAAAAACTTTTTTGTAGTAGTCAAGGCAAAAACGGATGATGGAAAAACATTGCTCGTCGTTGTTCCATCTAAAGCTAAAGAGATACAACGGGGAGATGATTTACAGTTATTAGGGTTGCAAGCATCATGGACAAGCACACTGCATTTAAATAAAGTAAATTTGTCTCGTCAATGGATAATCAGTGAAAATGCTGATGTATTACTGTCACAAATTCGTCCAAAATTAATACTTATGCAGAGTGCATTAGCACTTGGGATAACGCGACGGTCACTACAAGAAACGTTACAAAGCACAGACGGAAACAACGAAGAAGCATTAATTAATCGTCTTAGATATAACTTTTTCACACTAACTCAGTTAGAAGCTCAAATTTGGAAACTGGGTACTTTGTTAAACTTCAACCCATCAGAACGTGAGATATTAGAACTACGAATAGGTTTAACCAGACTAGCATTAGACGCTGTTTGGTTAGAGCTAGAAGCAAAAGGTACGAATGCTTATTTAAAACCTAGTGGCACTGCTCGACGACTGCGGGAAGTCTCATTTTTACCTGTAATGGCGCCAACTATCATGCAACTTGAACAAGAGCTTCAACAAACAGCTAATATTCTTCCAGGTTTCGGCGCCAGTGCATTTAAGCAAATGTAAAACTTTTGCTTTCGTGAAAAGTGCTAAGACTTTACCATTGTATAAAATGTCATTCTGAACGTAGCGAAAAATCTTGAAAGTCTTGATTATAAGATACTTCACTATGTTCAGCATGACATTATTTATACTTTTAAAACATTTTAATGCATAAAAACAGCTTTGGTAATAAGCTTTGTATGTTATTCATCAATTAAGCGTCCTTAATTATGATGACAATAGAAATTAAAAATTTATTTGATTAACTTAAGATTTATCAGTATTTATATGGTTACTCAAGTTTTGTAACGAAAATGACATGATTACTGTAAAGTTACAATGAGAACTGGTGCGTGACGCTACAGGTCTTGTAACTACGCTCTCCATCTTTGGTAGCGTTACGCACCCTACGTTCTTTATGTGCCAATTGCTGCCGTCTTAACTCTATTGGGTACTGGAATTACACTTACAATTATACCATATAACTACTCAATGTCGGTAAAAATATAGTAGATTAATAAATAATACAGGGTTCTTCTAAAAAAATTTCAGAAAAAAGAGTATATTAGTAACAAATTCTACAAATTACCTACCGATTTGTAGGTGATTATGAGAGTATAAGTAGGTTGTGAGCATTTAATTTTTACAAAGGAGTCCACGAGTAATGGGGATTAGAGTCGAAGGCGTAAACAAACAGTTTGGTAGTTTTGTTGCTCTGAATGATATAAATCTGGAAGTAAAGACTGGTTCACTAGTTGCTTTGTTGGGTCCTTCTGGTTCAGGGAAGTCCACCTTACTCCGTGCAATTGCGGGATTGGAACCACCTGACTCAGGTCATATTTATATTGCAGGTCAAGATGCAACCCATCAAACCGTACAACAGCGCAATATCGGTTTTATGTTCCAGCACTATGCTTTGTTTAAGCATTTGACTGTCAGAGAGAACATCGCGTTTGGACTAGATATTCGTAAAGTTAGTAAACAGCTAGCTACTAAACGAGCTGATGAGTTGTTGGAACTAGTACAGCTATCAGGTTTAGGAAACCGTTATCCATCACAACTGTCTGGAGGTCAAAGACAGCGAGTTGCATTAGCGCGCGCGATGGCCGTGCAACCCAAAGTGTTACTACTTGATGAACCTTTTGGTGCGTTGGATGCAAAAGTACGGAAAGACCTGCGAAATTGGTTACGTAATTTGATCGAGCAAGTTCAAATCACGACGGTGTTTGTTACCCATGACCAAGAAGAAGCGATGGAAGTTTCAGATGAAATTGTTGTGATGAACAAAGGTATAATCGAGCAATCTGGCTCACCTGCGGATGTTTACGATAATCCAGCAACTCCTTTTGTAATGAGCTTTATTGGACCAGTGAATGTTGTACCTATAAATTCGCACTTAGTAAGAAACTTTGGATTTGACAACGGAGCGCAGAATGCATTTGTACGACCTCATGATGTCATAATAGGAACAAATAAAATTGAAGGCAGCGTACCTGCTTTAGTCAGCCGCCTAATTCACTTAGGTTGGGAAATTATCGCAGAATTGACGTTTGATGATGGACATACTGTAACAGCAACAATTACGCGCGAACAGTATGACAAGTTGGATTTACAACAGCAGCAAAAGGTATTTGTTAAGCCTAAAGATGCAAAAGCTTTTCCTGTAGGATATGCAGCGTAGGGTGCGTGACACCACTAAAATTCTAAAACGAAGCGCAGTGATTTGTAGTGTCACGCACCTTTATCGCTTTCATTGCAATCTAAACCCGGGTTACATTTATTAGGAGCTTCCCTACTTCGCTGTTAATGCGGTTTACAGGGATGCTCCTATTTTTTACTTAGAACAAGTAAAAATACTCATCTGTCGGCGCCTACAAGCCAGAAAATATATGCCATACTTATAATTACTACGGTTTTTCGAGCAACATACCGTAGTTTTAAGATGGAGGCATTACAGTATGACCTACAACAATATTCTTGAAGCGATTGGTAGAACTCCGCTAATCAAGCTTAATAAAATTACCCAAGATATTTTATCTCCTGTTTATATCAAAGCAGAATTTCTTAATCCTGGTGGTAGTACAAAAGATAGAATTGCACTGGCAATGATTGAAGCAGCAGAAAGAGAAGGCACCTTAAAGCCTGGAGGTACTATTATTGAAGCAACTGCTGGTAATACAGGTGTTGGTCTAGCTTTGATTAGTGCAGTTAAAAAATATCGCTGTATTTTTGTACTGCCTGATAAGATGAGTCAAGAGAAAATCAACTTACTTAAAGCTTACGGCGCCGAAGTTGTGATTACCCCAACGAATGTACCTCCAGACTCACCAGAAAGTTATAATGGTGTAGCTGAAAGATTAGCAAAAGAAATACCAGGCGCCTTTCGTCCTAATCAATTTGAAAATGCAAATAATCCGTTAGCACATTATTTAACAACGGCACCAGAAATTTGGACATCAAGCCAAGGTAAGATAGATGTGTTTGTTGCAGGAATGGGAACTGGGGGAACTATATCTGGTGTAGCCAAGTATCTCAAAGAGCAAAATCCGAATATAGTAATTGTAGGCGCCGACCCTGAAGGCTCAATTTTATCAGGTGATTCACCCAAAGCTTATAAAGTAGAAGGTATCGGTGAGGATTTTATTCCCAAAACCTTCAACCGTCAGTTAGTTGATGAAATGGTTCGCGTTAGCGATAAAGAATCATTTAACACAGCAAGAAGATTAGCGAGAGAAGAAGGTTTATTAGTTGGAGGTTCCTGCGGTACAGCAGTAGCAGCAGCATTAAAATACGCAGCAAGACTGACAGAACCGAAGTACATCGTCGTTTTGTTACCAGATACAGGTAGAAATTACATAAACAAAATTTATTCTGATGTTTGGATGCAAGAAAACGGTTTCTGGGAAGGAAAAACAGTTAAATCAATTAAAGTTGGTGAAATTTTATTACAAAAAGATTTTCCATCGCTTATTTCTGTAAGTCCTTATGACACTTTAAGCCAAGCAACTAATTTATTACAAAAGCTTAATATCTCCCAAATACCAGTTATAGACAATCACAAAGTGGTAGGAAACTTGAATGAAGCAGCTTTAATGAAGTTACTACACGAAGGAATTAATTTTACAAATCAGGAAGTATTGGCAGTCATGGGTAAACCATTGCCAATATTAGACCAAAATATAGATATTTCTGAAGCTTATCGTTTATTACTCTCAGGAACAACAGGTATTATTATAGAGCGAGACGAGGCGCCTGTTGGACTTATTACCAGAGCAGATTTAATCAAATATTGGATTAGTCAAAATTAGCATATCATAGGGTAAAGCAATGCATTTTGAAACAAGAGCAATTCATGACGGACAAGAACCGGATTCACAAACAGGTGCAGTAAACGTACCTATATATTTAACTTCAACATATCAACAAGAAGCAATTGGTAAGCACAAAGGATATGAATACTCTCGCACGGGGAACCCAACACGTACAGCTTTAGAACAAGCGCTTGCTTCGATAGAATCTGGTAAATTTGGTTTAGCGTTTGCTTCAGGGTTAGCTGCTACTACTACCGTACTTAGTTTACTCAAAAATGGCGACCACATCGTCGCAGTTGATGACTTATATGGCGGTACATATAGATTACTGGAAAAAGTCGTTAGAAACTGGGGTGTGACGACCACCTATGTAGATATTAATGTAGAAGATGTTAACTCTAGTTTTCAAAATGCAATTCAACCTAATACAAAATTAATTTGGATTGAAACACCCACAAATCCATTGTTAAAAATTCTTGATATTGCATCTCTAGCTGAAATCGCGCGTCAAAATAATCTTATCTTCGTAGTTGATAATACCTTTGCTAGTCCTTATTTCCAAAGACCTTTGGAATTAGGCGCCGATATTGTAGTTCACAGCACAACTAAATATTTAGGAGGACATAGCGATGTTATTGGTGGTGCTGTTATCACCTCGAACGAAGAAATATATAACCAACTAAAATTTTATCAAAATGCTATCGGCGCCGTTCCTAGTCCTTTTGATAGTTATTTAGTACTACGAGGAATTAAAACTCTAGGAGTGCGAATGCGTGAACATGAAGCAAATGCTTTGTATCTAGCCAATTTTTTACAAGACAATCCCCAAATCGAACGGATTTACTATCCAGGTTTACCAAGTCATCAACAACACCAACTTGCAAAAACTCAAATGTCTGGTTTTGGAGGCATGATAAGCTTAGAATTAAAAGGTGGTTTTGCAACGGTTGAAAAATTTGTCTCGCGCATCAAATTATTCTTACTCGCAGAAAGTTTAGGCGGCGTCGAATCTTTAGTATGCTACCCCGTTAAAATGACTCATGGCGCCATTCCAGAAGCCGAACGTTTGAAACGGGGAATAAAAGATAACTTGGTACGTTTATCTGTAGGTATCGAACATAAACTTGATTTACAAGCAGATTTAGAAAAAGCCTTAATTTAGTGCTGAGTAGAAAGTGCTGAGTGCTGAGTAATAAGTTATGAATTACTCACTTCTAACTTTACTCAGCACTCAGCACTCTTTAAACGATTCTCCCATTAGTATGGGATGAAATAATTGTAAATAGATAGCCATCAGGTCCACTGATAATAAACCAACTGTGGACTTGATCTTTTTCAATTGGAGAAGGAAACAGATTAGTACTAATGCAAGCGTTTCTGACCGCCACAATATTATCTACCATCAAATCAAATGGGGCCTTTGTGCCAGCAGTCATAATATATCTCTTTGTTTGCTTCAATATCAAGTGAGTTCCACCTCTCAGTTCTAATATCGCAATATCTTCCGATTGATGAATATACCGCAGACCTAACTTTCTGAAAAAATCTATAGCTGTTGAAACATCGCTTACCAATAGTTGGACATGACCAATTGCCACTGTCGGACGGGTAAAGTGCGAATTAGGTGTAATAGCTTCTTGTAACTGCATAATTTATTATATCCAAAGTATGAAGAGTAAGATAAAATAAGGGGAATCACGTCCTGTATTTACTTAAATAGTAAATACAAGACGTGAGGTCAGAAGGGAGACTTGTCAGAAATTGCAGTGAGTCTTAAGACCGAGGTAAGTCACTTTCTAGCTTGTAATTAATCTTATAATACGATAACAAGGTAGGGAAACCGTAGTTTTATGTGTTTTTAAGTTTAAAGCTAGCAATTTTAAGCACTTCAGATAGTAAATATGTGGTCTTGTTTTGAATTTATAACTGCTCTGATTTCTCCTCAAAGTCAAGCTCAGATAGGTTTTTAAGTTGGATGCTACAGAATTACTACCTAAAGCTGACTATGTAAGATTTTGTAAAATACGTTATTCCGATAATTTAACTGGGGATTAATTCTTCCCGCACATTGAATGCATATATCTAAATATCGATAGACAAAGTGTATTTTAAGTCTTGTGTCTGGCGCTATGTTATGCGATGCTAGAATTAACTACAGTAAGTCTATCGATTTAATGTAATTAAGGAAATTATTTACAAGGAGTGAACAAGATGACAGTAGCAAATCAAAGCACAGCAACATCGTTAGCGATTAATATCAATACACAAGGTACAAAGGTATTGTCACAGTTGAAATTGCAGCTAACAGCGTTAGTGCAGCGAATACAGTGGCACCTTCATGCTTACGGGATAGTTTTCAAAGTGATGCTGTTGACTATAGGGAGTTTAATTTTTTTGTATGTTCATTGGGTGAGTCGCAATATACTATCTGTTGTAAAGAGTGAGAAGGCCAGTAACTAGAGTGATTGAAGTGAGTAACAAGAATTTTAAGAATCTGAAGGTAGTTTCCTATCTGGCGCCTAATTGGTTTGGTTTTTATCAAGCGGTTGTGGTTTATCTAAGTCGAGTATTGGGTGTTGAGACTCAACTTCACCAAGGTGAGTATGACCCTTTGGAAGACCCTCTATTATTGCAAGACCAACTCGACTTAGCATTTATTTGTGGTTTACCTTTGATTCGACGTTGGCAACTGGTGCCACAATTAAAACCGTTGGTGGCGCCAGTAATGATTTCTGCGCGTTATCAAAACCGTCCAATCTACTACTCAGATGTGATTGTTAATGCCCGTAGTCATGTAATCAAATTTGAGGATTTGGGAGGTAAAATCTTTTGTTATAATGACCTTGGCTCGAACAGTGGGTATAATTTACTACGGTATAGATTGATTCAAAGCGGATATTTGGAAAATTTTTTTAGTAAGACAATACAATCAGGTTCACACCAAAATTCGATTCGTTGGGTAGTTGATGGCATTGCTGACTGTGCTGCTATAGATAGTGTGGTATTAGAACAAGAACAACATAATTTTCTAGAATTATTAAAGCAACTGCGTGTTATAGAGGCACTCGGACCATCTCCGGCGCCTCCTTTTGCTTATTCACAACATTTAAATAAATCTTTGGTTGAGCAAATACGGTCAGCACTACTTCATCCAGATACAGAATTACAAGCAGCAATGGAGAAATATGGTGTCAAGTATTTTGCAGCAGTCGAATTAGAAGATTATCAAATACTCGGACAAATGTATCAAGCGACATAATAATTACGTGATTTTTTATTAGGTGTATACCGCGTTTCTATATTTCGCACACGGTATATCGAATCACGATAAACATGCTCGAATAATGCTCGTTGAACATGACTTCCACCAATTTCATGTAGACGAGGTAACACTGGTTTAAGGTTAATAAACGCATTTAAATACTCACCGTTGGCATAAGCAACTAATCCTCTAGCTGTTGGTATCGCAACTTCTAACCACTGGCGCCTCTGGCAAGGTGTTAATGACATAGCATGTTCGTGCATACTCAAACGCATCTCGTTCGCCCAATCTGTATATCCTGCTCTTGATAAAGCATAGATATAATGCAAGTCTTGAAAAGGTAATGCGTGTTCGTGCAGACGAGGTAAAAGATAAACAGCTAAGGACTGCCAATATTGACTTACGTCTACTCCGCGTAGTTCTAATCGTAATAAGAGTGATATTGCTCCTACTTGGTCTTTGGGTGAATCTTTTCGCGCGCAACCCCAAATATGAGTATCGTATAACTCTAGTACTTTTCGGTTATCACCACGCTCAATATAATAAAGTGCAATATGCCACCAATTATGGGTATATAGCATTGAGTTACAACTAGCCCAGGTATCAGCCAGACTCTCCATCCAAGCAATTCCTTCATCTATTCTTGCTTGAGTTTCCATCACATGAGCAACTGCGTGATGTGCCCAAGGGTCATAACGATTATAATAAGTCGCCATTTTACCCATTGCTTCCGCTTGCTCTAGCTGATGACACTGTTCCAGACCAAACGCTACCATTCCATACAAGAAATGATTGTCTTCATTCTGAGGTAAGACTTTTTGAGCTATATTTAATAATTTTTCTTTACCACCCAAGTAGAAGTAGTGATACTGTCCCTGCTGAACTGACACCAAGTCGCGCGGGTATTTTTCTGTAATTGTTTCGTGTAATGCAATTGCAATATCAATTTTTTTATTTGCCCAAGCCGAAATTGCCTGTATATAAAGCTTTTCTCGTTCGGTTATTTTGGTTGAATACTTGGTAGCTATTCGCAAATGAGAAATAGCTTGTTTTTTTGCTTGCTCATTCTCTTGTGAAAGAAAATGGGCAGCTGCATAAGCGTGAAGTATCGCGCAGGTTGGGTCTGCTGTAATTCCTTGCTCAATTACATTCAGAGCTTCTTTACCATAACTAAGAGCTTGATAAGTAAAACTATCAACTGCACTAACAGCTTCATGTGAATCGCTTGAAATCTCAAGTCCTTGAGCATCTTTTAACATTTCTATTCCCTGATAACTAAATTTCCAATAACTTACACCAAGCCAAAAACCTAATCGCATAATGTACTGTAAATCGACCGACTTACAGTACATTACTTTTATGAGTATGTCACAGATAATCCAAAAATTGCAACTATTGGTTGCGGGCGGTAAGATTAAGTTTATCTGTATAAGTTAATACTAATAAATAAAATTGATTAAAAGAACAAACAAAAACATTTGATTTTATGAAATAGAGCTTATATCGTATAATCAGCCAGTTAGTTTAAGGTTGAGTTTTCTCACCTCTATGTGAGGTAGCAAAATCTTGCTAGCATAGGTATTAAATTATACACATTCGCTTATGGAGCTATCGAGCAAATCAGAGTATGCGCTTTTAGCCCTATTTGAACTGGCTAGTTGCTACGATAGCGGCGAGTCTTTACAAATTCAACAGATTGCGGATGCTCAAGATATACCTAAACGGTATTTAGAGCAGTTGTTGGCAAGCTTGAGACGTGGAGGACTAATTAAAAGTACGCGCGGAGTTAGGGGTGGCTATGTTTTGGCAAAAGATCCCCGACAGACAACAGTTTTAGATGCACTTAAATGCATCGAAGGAATAGATATTACTTTGCCGGAGGATACGAATTTTAACCGTGCTACTGCATCGGGTGTAATCAAACATGTGTGGAAAGAAGGACAGCAGGCGCTTTACTCGGTTTTGCAAGACTACACACTGCAAGACCTTTGTGACTTACAAGACAAATCGCCGACTACGCTGATGTATTATATCTAACATGTAACATTCCTCTTTTTTCATTAGCTATAGACAAATCAATTTTCATATTGACTGAGTAAATTGTGAATAAATAATAATTAAGAGTTGCGTCTGTTACAAAAAATTAAGTATAGACGCAACTCTTGCTTTATGTACTAAATACCTTTATGATACTTTAATCTACGGTATATTGGTAAAGATGTAGCTGTTTGACAAGTTACTATAAGTATTATCTACAGGGCTACTATGGGTAAGTCAAAGAATTTTACGCTTATTAAACAAATAATTGATGCCGTAACAAGACGTTGGAACGGAAGGTGCCTACCAAGAAGGCAGTTTTTAAGTTTTGTTGCGTTGTTTGGAGTTAGTGCGGTCTTGAGCATCGCATTAGCTGCTTGTGGAAGTAGTTCAGTAAGTAGTGCCGATGTCAAATTGAAACTAGTGTCGTTTTCAGTAACTCAGGCTGCTCACGACCAAATCATTCCGAAGTTTGTTGAAAAGTGGAAGAAAGAGCATAATCAAAACGTGACTTTTGAGACTAGCTACGGTGGAAGTGGCGCCCAAGCTGCTGCTGTTATCGACGGGTCGAAAGAAGCTGATATTGTCCACCTAGCGCTTCCTTTGGATGTAAATAAAATTCAGCAGGCAGGTTTGATAAAAAAAGGTTGGGAAACAAGGGCGCCTCGTAATGGTATTGTCACAAGGTCAGTAGCAGCAATTGTGACGCGCGAAGGAAATCCTAAAGGTATCAACTCTTGGGAAGACTTAGCAAAAGACGGTGTGAAGTTGATAGCAGCAAACCCAAGAACTTCTGGAATTGCTATGTGGGAGTTTTTGGGGTTGTGGGGTTCTGTGACTCAAGCAGGTGGTGATGAAGCAAAAGCACTCGACTTTGTGACAAGAGCGTATAGAAATACTTCTGGTTTAACGAAAGATGCTCGTGAAGCAAGTGACTTGTTCTTCCAGAAGGGTGAGGGAGACGTTTTGGTAAGTTATGAAAACGAAGTAACTCTGGCTGGACAAAACAATCAGAAGTTGCCGTTTACAATACCTCAATTAAACATATCTATAGATAACCCCGTTGTCATCGTTGATAAAAACGTTGAAAAGCACCGTACAAAAGAAGTAGCACAAGCATTCGTTGATTACTTGTACTCAGAGGAAGCACAGCGCGAATTTTCTAAACTCGGTTATCGTTCCGTCAACCCTCTAATCAGCCAAGAAGTAACATCGCAGTTTCCCAAAGTCGAGACTTTATTCACTGCTCAAGATTTAGGTGGATGGGACACTATCCAAAAAAACTTCTTTGCACAAGGAGCAATATTTGATCAGATTCAAGCAAAAAGCAAAGCTTAAACCTATTCTCTAATCCCTCCTTCTCTTCCTCCTCTTCCTTTGTGCCCTTTGTGTCCTTTGTGGTTCATTAAATAAAAATCTTGTTTCACAAATAAATTTGGAACCTTATAAAATCTTATGCCACGACTCAACCAACTAAAGAAAAACTTCTTCATTACATCTCTAATATTACTAAGCCAAAACTTAATAGCTTGTAGCAGCAATCAAAACCAGTCGCAAGTCAGTATAGATGGCGCCGCCGTAGGATTTCCTATATCTTTGGCTGTAGCAGAAGAATACCACAGAGAAAACGAAAATGCTGTAGTTAGCGTTGCATCTAGTGGAACAGGTGGAGGTATCAGTAAATTTTGCGCCGGAGAAATTGATATTGTTGGTGCCTCACGTACTATAAAAGACGAGGAAATAAAAAAATGTAAATCAAAAGGTATTGAATTTGTCGAGTTACCAATTGCATTAGACGGAATTGCCGTAATAGCCAATCGCGAAAATGACTTTGCCAAATGCTTGACTATCAAAGAATTGAGTACAATTTGGAAAGCTAAATCAGATGGAAAAATCTTAACTTGGAATCAAGTCAATCCCAAATTCCCAAATGGAAGAATAAAGTTGTATGCTCCTGCTTCAGACACAGGAACATTTGACTATTTTACTCAAGCGGTTACAGGTAAAGCCAAAAACAGCCGCACAGACTATACTCCTAGTCACAACCAAAATACTCTAGTCCAAGGGGTCGCAGGAGATAAGTATTCTTTAGGGTATGTAGGTATTTCTTACTATATTCAAAACCAAGACAGATTAAATTTAGTCGCGGTTGAAAGTCCTAAAGGTAAATGTGAAAAACCTATCCCGGTCGATAATGTAATAAAGAATGTCTACACACCTTTATCACGTCCACTGTTTATCTACGTCAGTAAAAAATCGTTAGATTCCAAACCATCAGTAAAAGAGTTTGTTAGCTTTTATCTAGACAACTCTTGGAAATGGGTAGATAGCGTTGGTTATGTAGCGCTACCTGATGAAGCTTATACCAAAACAAAACAAAAGTTTCAAACAGGTGAAACAGGCACAAAATTCAAAAAGGCAAAACCAGGTGAACCAATTACAAACTTCATATAAATAATCAAAAATCAAAAATCAAAAATCAAAAATTGTATTATGCAAGGCACTTATCAAGACGACTTCAATCAAATATCAACAGAATCACTCGAAAAAAAAGCATCTGAGGATATACAAGAAAAAGTTATAGCCGCAGTTTTATTTTGCTGTGCATTGATTTCTGTATTTACTACCTTTGGGATAATATTTATTATCTTTCAGGTAACATTTCAGTTTTTCCAAGAAGTAAGTTTTGCCCAATTCTTCTTGGACACAAAATGGACACCTCTATTTGCAGAACGACATTTTGGTGTTTGGCCTTTAATTTGTGGTACTTTTTTAACTACTTTAGTAGCAATGACAGTGGCAATTCCTCTTGGTTTATCTTCTGCGATTTATCTAAGCGAATATGCTCCGCCAACGGTTGCAACAATTTTACGTCCTGCCGTAGAACTTCTGGCAGGGATACCGACAGTTGTTTACGGTTACTTTGCGCTGTTATTCGTGACACCATTCCTAAGAAATTTTTTGCCCTTGGAAATTTTTAATGCTTTAAGCGCGGGTATAATGATGGGAATTATGATTACTCCAACTGTGGGTTCAATCAGCTTAGATGCCATTAAAGCAGTTCCTCGTTCTTTACGCGAAGGCGCCTACGCTTTAGGTATTACAAAACTGGAATCAATATTCAAAGTTGTTTTACCCGCAGCACTTTCAGGGATAACCGCTTCAATTATTCTGGGAATTTCGCGCGCGGTTGGTGAAACAATGACTGTTGTGATTGCTGCTGGACAACAGCCGAGATTAACAGTTAACTTAATGGAATCAGTAGGAACCATGACAGCTTACATGGCGCAAATTTCTGGTGGAGACAGTCCGCGCGGAAGTTTAAATTTCAAAACTTTATACGCAGTAGGTGCCGTTTTATTTATCCTAACCTTGATTCTTAATATAGTTAGTTACTGGATTTCTCGTAGGTTCAAAGAAAAATACGATTAATTATTCAATTACTCAGCACTCAGCACTCAGCACTCAGCACTTAGCACTCAGCACTCAGCACTTAGCACTCAGCACTCAGCACTCAGCACTTAGCACTCAGCACTTAGCACTATGACTACTACATACAGGCGAGATAATCCTAATTCGGAAGCAGAGTTTACCGACAATATCGAAAAAAGAGAAACTATAGGAAAAGTATTTGAATATCTTTTTTTATTAGGTTTGCTTATTGGTTTATTTGTTCTAGTTTTGTTGGTGTTTGATATATCAAAAGATGGTTTAGGTAGATTTCTCACACCAGGATTTATAACCGAAACACCTTCACGTTTTCCCGAAGATGGTGGTATACGTCCAGCAATTATAGGTAGTGTCCTTTTAGGAGTGATTGTAATTTTAACTGCAGTACCTATCGGTATAGGAGCGGCTTTATACCTGGAAGAATACGCACCAAAAACTTGGTGGACATCGCTTATTGAAATTAATATCGGTAATTTAGCTGGGGTACCTTCTATAGTCTACGGGTTGCTTGGATTAGGTGTTTTTAATTACCTTTTAGGATTTGGACCAAGCTTAATTTCTGGTGCCTTAACTCTTTCTTTGCTATCTTTACCAGTAATCATTGTGACAGCCAGAGAAGCAATACGCTCAGTTCCGGATTCGCTGAGAAATGCCTCTTACGGGTTGGGTGTAACCAAATGGCAAACCATTCGTAGTCATGTTTTACCTTATGCAATTCCAGGTATTCTCACAGGGGTAATTATTTCAGTATCTCGCGCGATAGGTGATGCAGCTTGCTTGCTTGTAGTTGGCGCCGTAAGTTTTCTCACCTTTGACCCAGGTTTATTTCAAAGATTTATGGCGTTACCTATCCAGGTATTCAGCTATATTACCCGTCCTGAACCAGGTTTTGGTAATGCCGCTGCAGCCACTATCATCACCTTAATTCTCTTAATCTTAGCCTTGAACGCAATTGCAATTTATGTCCGTCAACGCTTCACATTAAATTAAATAATCAACAACAGGAGATAAAAAAAATGACTAACAGTAACGGTAGAAGCACACAAGGTAACACGGCTCTTAGTGAATATGATACTCGTGTATTCAATCTGGAAGCGGTTAAAGTCTTTTATAACGGTTTTCTAGCGCTTCAAGATGTTTACATGGAAATTCCCGATAAGCAAATTATTGCTTTTATTGGACCTTCGGGTTGTGGCAAAAGCACTCTGCTACGCTGCTTCAATCGAATGAATGATTTAATCCCAGGCGCCAAAGTTGAAGGTAAACTCAACTACCGTAGCCGTAATATCTATGACCCTAACATTAACTCCGTCAAATTACGGCGCCAAGTAGGGATGGTATTTCAAAGACCCAATCCTTTCCCCAAGTCCATATATGAAAATATTACTTTTGGTCCCCGTTCAAACGGTTATAAAGGCAACCTTGATGAACTTGTAGAAACTTCTCTCAAACGCGCGGCAATTTGGAATGAAGTTAAGGATAAATTAAAATCCAAAGGTACAGCATTATCTGGTGGACAACAACAAAGACTATGTATCGCGCGTGCGATAGCTATGAAACCAGACGTACTATTAATGGATGAACCTTGCTCTGCTCTCGACCCAATTTCTACTCGTCAGGTTGAAGAACTTTGCTTAGAACTCAAAGAGCATTACACCATTATTATGGTGACACACAACATGCAACAAGCTTCAAGGGTCGCAGACCAAACAGCATTCTTTAACACTGAAACCGACAGAAACGGTAAACGCTACGGTAGACTAGTTGAATTTAGTCCGACTAAACAAATTTTTGAGGCGCCGAAAACCCCAGAAGCAGCAGAGTATATTAGCGGTCGTTTCGGTTAAAGATATTTAGCTAAAGATATTTAGTTAAAGATATCTATCAATAACACTCAGATTCCCGATTTACTGAAGAAATTGGGAATTTTTTTATTTGTATCATGCTAATCAAAGAATTATCGCTTTGATGTCATACGCTTTACTAAATTATCCTTGGTTGTATCGCCTTAATCAAAAAATTATTGCCTAAACATCGTAAAATACTATAAGTTTATCGATATTTAGGTGTATACACACAATCGATTTGAGTTATGTGTGAAAATCATTACCACAACGGGAGTTAAAATGCTAGAGGCTATTGTTTTGGCTTGGCTACTGCTGTTTATTGGCGACTTCCTCTCAACATTTTTGTATCATATACCTGAGCATGTTTTCGGTAGCTTACATTTGAAAACGCACCACTCAGCGAAAAAAGACTTCCGCCACTACGCAGTTTTGGCGTTGAATTTCGATGTTCTTTTAGATGGTGTTTTAGGCGCCATTCCCTACATTATAGTAGCGGTAGTTTTATGGCAATTTTCACCTATTGGGGTTATTAGCGGGTTACTTTTGGGTCAGTTACACGTATGGTGGAGACATACAAGCGCTCTGGGTTGGCAAACACCAAAATGGTTAGATATAGTATGTCAGTTTTTGTTTATTACCACTCCAGAAAGACACTGGTTGCATCATCAAAAAACCAGCATCGGTTACGGGGACATCTTCTCATGCTTTGAAAAACCAGCAAAAGCTTGGCTGTTTTGGCTACGCTTACTAAGACTTCATCTGCGCTACTCACGAATTTAATTGCACGCTTACCTATTAAAACCTTTGTGATAATATATTTGTGAACGAGTAGTAATTACTTAAATACTACTCGTTTCAAGTTTACCAATTTTCGTGCATTGTGCGAGAGCCACCATTATCGGACTTTGAGCGTTGGGCAAGGGAGCATAATCAAGGTAATCTTAACTCGCCTACCACTTGCTTCATTAGAGTCTATAGAACAAACTTCCCCATTTGTCCTTTGACATAATATAGTGTAAAATTACGTAACTATATCGGCTTACTGTAGATTGAAGTCTAAAATAAGCAATATTAGGAATTACGTATGTCATCTGACTATCGCTTTGAAACGCTGCAAATTCATGCTGGACAGGCGCCTGCCCCTGGAACTAACGCGCGCGCTGTACCGATATATCAAACGAGTTCTTATACATTCGATAGTGCAGAACACGGCGCCAGTTTATTCGCGTTGCAAGAGTTCGGCAATATTTACACGCGCATCATGAACCCGACAACTGATGTG
This sequence comes from Calothrix sp. CBUCES-K 9914, assembly GCF_059640475.1. Taxonomy (NCBI): domain Bacteria; kingdom Bacillati; phylum Cyanobacteriota; class Cyanophyceae; order Nostocales; family Calotrichaceae; genus Calothrix; species Calothrix sp. CBUCES-K 9914. The sequence continues at coordinate 4,121 of NZ_JBXXZH010000003.1, read as the reverse complement.
TTTGAAAAGCGGGTAGCAGCACTGGAAGGGGGAGTTGCCGCGCTAGCAACAGCAAGTGGACAAGCAGCACAGTTTTTAGCGATTAGTAATTTAGCTTCTTCAGGTGACAATATAGTTTCTACAAGTTTTTTGTACGGTGGCACTTATAACCAGTTCAAAGTTTCATTTCCTCGATTGGGAATTAACGTAAAATTTGTAGAGGGAGATAATCCAGAAGATTTTCGTAAAGCAATCGATGAACGTACCAGGGCGTTGTATGTAGAAACTATTGGAAATCCTCAGTTTAATATCCCTGATTTTGCCACGCTTGCCCATATTGCTCATGAAAATGGGATTCCTTTGATTGTTGATAATACTTTTGGTTGTTGTGGATATTTAGCTCGTCCTATTGAACACGGCGCCGATATAGTTGTACAGTCTGCGACAAAATGGATTGGTGGTCATGGCACATCTATCGGAGGAGTGATTGTTGACTCTGGTAAGTTTGACTGGGGTAATGGTAAGTTTAAAGTTTTTACAGAACCGGCGCCTGGTTATCAGGGTTTGAATTTTTATGAAGTTTTTGGTCAACAAAGCCCATTTGGTAATATAGCTTTTATTATTCGGGCAAGAGTAGAGGGACTGCGGGATATGGGGCCGTGTTTGAGTCCTTTTAATGCTTTCTTGCTATTACAAGGATTGGAAACTTTATCTCTACGAGTTGAACGTCATACCAAGAACGCTTTAGAATTGGCGCAATGGTTGTCTGGGCATCCACATGTTGAATGGGTGAATTATCCGGGACTACCTGACCATCCTTACCATGAACGCGCGAAGAAGTATTTAAAAAATGGTTTTGGATGTGTGCTTAATTTTGGTATAAAGGGAGGATTGGAAACTGGTAAAGCTTTTATTAATAGCGTTAAGTTGGCGAGTCATTTGGCAAATGTGGGTGACGCGAAGACATTAGTTATTCATCCAGCTTCAACAACACATCAACAGTTGAGTGATATTGAACAGGTTTCTGCTGGTGTTACCCCTGACTTAGTAAGGGTTTCTGTAGGGTTGGAACATATTGATGACATTAAAGAGGATTTTGAGCAAGCTTTTCGGTAAAGTATGAATTATCAAGAGTTTATTTCTCCTAAAAGCGAATTTTTCAAGTTGCCTCAGCCTTTTAGTTTAGAGTGTGGCAAAGTTTTGCCCTTGGTTGAGGTTGCTTATCGGACTTGGGGCAAATTAAATTCATCTGGTGATAATGCTGTACTTATATGTCATGCTCTGACTGGGGGAGCAGATGCTGACTACTGGTGGAAACCTTTATTCGGCGCCAATAAAGTTTTTGACCCAGAGGTTGATTTTATTGTTTGTAGTAATGTTTTAGGAAGTTGTTATGGTACAACGGGGTCTGTAAGCATTAATCCTCAAACAAATCGAATATATGGCGCCAGCTTTCCCCAAATTACCATCCGCGATATGGTGAATTTACAAGCTGTTTTAGTACAAGCTCTAGGAATCCAACGTATCAAGTTGGTGATTGGTGGTTCATTGGGAGGAATGCAAGTACTAGAATGGGCGTTATTATATCCGAATTTGGTTGAAGCAATTGTACCGATTGCAGTTTCTGGTCGTCATTCTGCTTGGTGTATTGGTTTAAGTGAAGCACAGCGACAAGCTATTTACGCTGACCCTAACTGGCTTCAGGGTAATTATACTTTAGATAAACAACCATCACAAGGTTTAGCTGTAGCTAGGATGATGGCAATGAGTACTTATCGTTCATGGGGTAGCTTTGAACATCGTTTTGGACGAAAACAAGATTTAAACGAATTTGCAATCAGTAGTTATTTGCAACATCAAGGGCAAAAGTTTATCCAAAGATTTGACGCGAATACTTACATTACTCTTACCCGCGCGATGGATAGTCATGATATTGCTAGAGGTCGGGATTGTTTCGTCGATATGTTACTTAGTATAAAAAAATCAATAGTAATAGCAATTGATTCAGATATCCTTTACCCACCACATGAACAACAAGAACTTGCAGCATTTATACCTAACTCTAAGTTCGCTATTATAAAATCACTTCATGGTCACGATGCATTTTTAATTGATATGGCAGAACTTAATGACTTGGTGGTAAATTTTCGGCGTGAATTGGCGCCTGTTGACGCAAGATTATAATATAGAATACATGTACGAATCATCGGTCAAATGACCACCTCGACCCTATCAATTAAAAGAAGTACTATCACATCGAGTCCGAAATGTGATTTTAGCTTTAATAGGTGTTCGCATTACACAATTTGCTAAATAAAAACCCGACATCTTTAAAGAAGCCGGGTTTTTATAGTTTATTTATGATACTTACTGAATCATCATTCCTGGGGGCACAATTGCGTCTTCAATATCTGCTCCTCGCAGGTTAGCTCCCACTATATTGGCGCCAACTAGATTAACCTTTTCCATGTCAGCGTTTTGGAGGTTTGCACCTGCTAGGTTTGTTCCTTGAAGGTTCGCTTTTTCTAAATCTGCATCTAATAGGTTGGCATTTTCTAAATTTGCTCCTGAGATGTTCGTTTTACCTAAATCTACTCCCTGTAAGTTTGCACCTGCTAAGTTTGTTCCTTGTAGGTTAGCTCTTTCTAAGCTTGCTCCCATCAAATTGGCGCCTTTCAAGTTTGCTAATTGTAGGTTTGCATCTTTTAGTACTGCTCCCGCTAAGTTACATCCGGCACATTCATTGGTTTGTAATAGCCGTGCTACGTTTGCTTGAACGGGGTTTACAGGCGCCGCAATTTGAGGTGCTACGGGGGTTGTTACAGGAACTTCTACGGGGGTTGTTACAGGAACTTCTACTGGAGCTTCTACTGGAGCAGGTGTAGGTTCTGGCGGTCCGAAAGATTTTTTAGTTACAGCCATTGCACTAGGCTGGTTAAACAAAGAAACTCCCGCTAGAAATACTATAAATACTGCTGTTAAAATCCAGTTTGTTAATTTTTTTGAAATAGATGTTTTCATTTCTCTCTCCTAGTTATAAGTCACTTAACTAAACACTGTTCTTCAAGGCACAATTTAAATGTAGGCTTTATTCTTGATAATGACAAACATTATTTTTTGTTAAATCAATAAATAGAAACTATCCTGCCCAGATTCCCATTAAAAAACGTTCTGCGATATTACCAAGAAAGCAGAACGTTTTTATTAGTACAATATTTACTTAGATATTTACGTGCTGGAATTTATGCACCAAAACCAGGGAAAAGACGATAGGTTCCACTCTTCATAATAATTGAGAATCCTAACCATATCAGTACTAATGGAAAGACTTTACGACCATAGCGAGCTAGAAGCGGTGCCATCAAAGGATTATTAGTCATACGATAAGAAAGAAAACACCAAACTCCTACTGTCAAGTAACAGACTGCAAGGATTACACCTAAGCTATTGATATTGCTGCTAGCGAACAAAGGTACGTAGATTCCGATGTTATTTCCTCCATTCGCTATGGTGACAGCGGAAACACGGTAGGTTTGACGGTCGCGGAGAGTTGCCCATAGCGATTTGTTTGGGCGCCGAGGTTTGTCAGGAGTTATCTCAAGCGATACATCTTGAATTGCTTCGTCGTCTTCTCGACTCATTAAATTGGTGATACCAATGATGATTGGCAGGAAACCAAGCAATCCAATCCACATTTCTGGAACCAATAAACCACCGAAGAAACCAGGTAGACTAGCAAAAACTAATGCAGTAAACCCAAGAAATTCACCGACAACAATATGTTTAGGACGGAAATTACGATTGACTTTACCAAAAAATGCCGTCAAATATACGTTGTCGTCGAAAGTGGTTGCAAACGCAGCAGAAGCCCCAACAAGTGCTGTACTTAATAGCCAATCCATGATTGTTACTCACAATAATTTAATAGTTTTCCCCGGTTCTTTCTTGCTTATCGAAGTGAAGCAAGGTCTAGGTTTGAAGTTTTGCTTCGTGTGTTAAGAAACATTATTATCAATTTTTAACGATGCATTGATTTTTGTTAATAATCATAAAAACTTTTCCTTTTGTCATAACATGTCTATAATTTTTTAAGCGCTAACTGCTTTATTGAGTTGGGTTCTCGCTCGTCAGTAGCTTGATTC
>NZ_JBXXZH010000002.1:0-102408 GCF_059640475.1 Calothrix sp. CBUCES-K 9914 | reverse complement strand
GAGTACTAATATCAATATTACCCATATTATTGTTAATTTTAGCATCATGAAGTGGAAATGTTGCAGAAATATCACTGTGTTTCGTTGGAGATGGACTTATTTGAAGTCCAAATATAGCATTGCTGTAAATTTTAATTTTACCTCCATAACCTGGCGTTGCATTTGTGGTAATATCATTATTGCCGTTTGGGTTAACTAGAATAAATCCGGCTTGAATGTTAATGTTGGCACCATTTCTTTTACCGCTAGAAAGTGTTGAGATTGTAGCATTATCTTGCAACATCAATTTATCATAGGCGTGTATATTGACGTTACCACCACCAGTTGTTGTTATGCCGCTTAGTGTTCCACCATCAATTGCTAGAATATTGGACATCACATTTAAGTCTCCACTGTTTCCACTTCCACGACTGTTGACAGCGACTCTAGCTTTATCATTAATTTGAATAGTCGGCGCCTTTAGATAAATATTACCTCCCTTCACAGTCGAATTTAATGCAGTATCTGTAAATAATCCTGTTTTATCACCAGTGATGGTAAATTTATTACTCGCTTCAACAGTGATATCACCACCGCTTTGATTAATAGCGTCGTTAATTAGCTTAGAACCATTAGAAATAGATATCACTGAACCTTGTAGGGTAATAGTACCAGAGGAACGCGAATTTATGACTCCAGAATTGATATTGATAGATTTAGCTGCAATATTCACATCACCAGTACTAGTCAAATCACCTGAAATCATAACGTTGTTTGCTCGCAGACTCACATCTTTTAATGATGATAAATTGGCGCCAACTTGGATAGAAGTATCACCCCACTGTAAACCGATAGGCGCCGATATAGTCAGTAAAGGAGTTGTATGACTAGACGAGAGCGAACTATTATCAGGAAATTTCCATTCTGGAACGGTACTCAAAAACAATGAACCGTTAATATCCAAAGTCGCATTCTTGCCAATATCAATTCCATGTGGGTTAAATAAATAAAAGTTGACATTACCTGTTGTACGTATTAACCCATCAATCTTGGAAATATCATTCCCCGTTACGCGCATAATGATATTTTGCACGGTGTAAGGATTATAAAAATAAACGCTTTCCCCCGTCCGTACTGAAAACTTCGTAAAACTGTGAAACAAATTGGCGCCTTCTTTGGTTCCACCTGTAACGGTAATATCATTTAGCGTGGACGTTACAACCGAATTATTCGGAAGCGTCGTGTCAGGAACAACTTGCGCTTGTCCAGGTGCAATAGATATGAAGCAAATTATACTCAAGCGCAACCAAGGTTTACTGCTTAAACAAACTCGTAATATTATACTTTGTGCTTTTTCTATAGTCATCATCACAGCACCAAATATAAACTCAAAATCAATACTGCGAATCAAAAATAACACATACTTAACGGTATCCACCTGAGTGAGGTGCGCTTTACCGTATCTTTAAATTTGGAGAAAAGTTTACAATTATAAATAGAGACTTTACATTTCTTAATTATGCAGGCAGCTACGGTACATTCAACAACCTCTATACCCGGTAAGTACTGGCAATGGCGAGGACACAGCGTTTATTATGTTCAAGCAGGACAGAAACATATTGGGCACCCACCTTTATTATTAGTGCATGGATTTGGCGCCTCTACAGACCATTGGCGTAAAAACATCGCGCAGTTGTCACAAGACTTTGAAGTATACGCAATAGACTTACTTGGCTACGGACGGTCAGCAAAACCGAAGTTAGAATACAGTGGTAGTTTGTGGCGTGACCAACTGTATGATTTTATTACTGAAGTGATAGGTGATACTGCAGTATTAGCGGGTAACTCATTGGGTGGTTATGCATCTTTATGTTTAGCAGCACAGCGTCCAGATGCAGCTTATGGTTTAATATTACTTAACAGTGCCGGTCCATTCAATGATACTAGTTCATCATCTGAACCAGAAGCACTGCAAAGTGAAATACAGCCGCCCAAACACCCAGATATGGTGCAAAAATTGTTTGGTGAGATAACGAAATTCATTTTCAAACAGCCTTTTGCTCAATTTTTGATGTTTCAATACGCGCGTCAGCGTTGGGTAATTAGACAAACGCTAGAAAAAGTATATTTAGATAAAAGTGTCATCACTGACCAGTTAGTAGAAGATATTTATCGTCCATCTTGTGATATTGGAGCATTTGATGTATTTGCTTCGATGTTCAGTACTCCTCAAGGTGAAAAAGTTGACGTATTGCTTCAACAGTTAACATGTCCACTGTTGATATTATGGGGAGAAGCAGACCCTTGGATGAACGCGCGTACACGTTCAAAGCAATTCAGACGTTATTATCCGCAGTTGAGAGAGTATTTTCTATCCGCAGGTCATTGTCCCCACGACGAAATACCCGACCAAGTAAACAACCTCATCAAAGAATGGGTTTTACAACGGATACAACGGATGTAACGGATAAGTTATTGTTTACAAACAAAAGTAGGGTGCGTGAAGGCTACTAGTTCTACGCTTCGTTTTAAAATTTTGATAGCCTTCACGCACCATTCCCCAAAATAGAATGGTGGCAAATTGTCAACTGTCAATAGACTTAAAAATAAAAAAGATTGGTGATTATATGTCTCTCGCAGTACTAATGTTTTTGTAAATGAGAAGCGATATATTAAAATGTGGAGATTATTGTAGTGAAGTTGCTGTGAACGGAGACGACTTTATCGATCAGATTCAAGATGTTCAGAGGCGAGTTGCTGAACTGAAGCGTAATGCAAAGGATTTGCCGTTGCAACAAAAGAGTCATTTGACTGAATCTTTAGAACGATTAACAAATGCTTTGAGAGATTTGCAGGTAGCTGATGAAGCAATTAGACTTTTGTTGTCTGCCGTGCAGCAGTCTAGAGACTCTGTAGTAATTACAGATGCAGTACTTGACGACCCAGGTCCTGAAATTGTTTACGTTAACCCTGCTTTTACTGACATGACGGGTTATGAAGCAGAAGAAGTATTAGGTAAAACTCCACGAATATTACAAGGCGCCAATACAAACCGTGTCTTGCTTGATGATTTACGGTGGCATTTAGAGGAAGGAGAACCGTTTCACGGCGAGGCGATTAATTATCATAAAGATGGTACAGAGTTTTTTGTGGAGTGGAATATTACTCCAATTCGCAATGTAAATCAAACGATTACACATTTTGTTGCTATACAACGAGATATTACCCAACGTAAGGTATTGGAGCAAGAACGGGAACAATTACTTGCTCAACAACAAAAAAATCGTAGTGAAGCACAAGCAGCGAACCGAGCAAAAGATGATTTTTTAACAACGCTTTCCCATGAACTGAGAACTCCCCTAACTCCAATCTTGGGATGGTCGAAGGTATTACAAATGAAACAGCTTCCGGAAGCGAAAGTTAAAGAAGCGCTTGTACAAATTGAAGAACATGCTAAACGGCAAGCACAATTAGTTGATGATTTGCTTGATATATCGCGGATTACTCAGGGTAAACTTACTTTAAGTTTAAGTTCAGTCTCACTTGTGGCGCCAATAAATGCTGCATTGGAAACAGTACGTCCAGCAGCACAAGCAAAATCGATTCATATCGAAACAATTTTTGACCAAACAATTCCGCTTGTAATGGGAGATGTAGGTAGACTCCAACAAGTAGTATGGAATATAGTTTCTAACGCGATTAAATTTACACCGAATAACGGTAATATAATGGTCAAGCTGAGTCGAGTAGACCAATATGCACAAATTGCGGTGAGCGATACAGGCAGAGGAATTCATCCAGAATTTATTGGATTTATATTCGATAGGTTTCGTCAGGAAGATAGTTCGATAACGCGCGAATTTGGAGGTTTAGGACTAGGACTGTCACTAGCTAGGCAGTTAGTAGAAGCACATGGTGGTACAATTATAGCTACTAGCGCTGGAGTCGATAAGGGGTCAACATTTACAATACGACTTCCTTTAATAATTGGTGCCATTCACGCTAATTCTTCTAATAATATTGTCGAAAATGATACAAGTAACTCACAAAGTATAAATACAACTAACAATTTAAGTAATACTACTATATTAGTAGTAGAACATGAAACAGCAGCTTTAGAGTTTATATCATTTATTTTGGAACAGGAAGGCGCCGTCGTAACACCTGTAACTTCCGCGAAAGCAGCATTAACAGCATTAAAGAAATCAGAGTTTGACGTATTGGTTTGTGATATTGGACTACAAGGAACGGACGGATATAATTTAATGCAACGTATCCGCGCGCTACCACAAACACAAAATCGTAATATTAAAGCTATTGCGCTAACAGCTGATGCGAGTGAAGCAAAGAAACAGCAAGCTCTGGACGCAGGTTTCCAGATGCATATAGCGAAACCTTTTGAACCGGAGAATTTAATTGTAGCAATTGCGAAACTCGTAGGATAGGCATCTTGCCTGTCCTACAAATATTATATAGACAGGCGAGACGCCTATCCTACGGGACAATAACTATAGCCCAGTCAAAGGTGACTGGGCTATAGAAGGTTAAGATTAGTCAAACTAATTTATCTAGGGTAAGTGGAAGGTTAGCAAATAAGGGTTTACATTGTAGCTAACAAACTCAGCATTTATTTGTTTTTCCGCTTAGGGATTTGGCTTGCTATCCAATACAAGGAAGCACTGCCACACTTTAAGTAATGCTGAACATTTGTTTGGGCTTTTGACAGGAGACACTAGGTCTTACGCCCTTTCGTTTTCAGTTGTGCCTTGTTTGGTGTCTTGATTACTAAAGTAGCACCAAAAACAGAGGCATAACCTGAATTTAACCTTTATTTACAACCTTTAAAATTTCGCAACAAAGTACTCCTTTCATACCAAGATTCCAGCAATTGCGGCTGTAATAAAACTAGCGAGTAATCCGCCTATCATCGATTTGATACCCATACGCGCTAAATCGTGTTGACGGTGTGGCGCCATTCCGGTGATACCACCAATTGTGATACCGATGGAGCCGATATTCGCGAAGTTACACAAAGCATAGGTGGCGATGATAATGGCGCGCGGAGATATTTGCTTGTTTTCGATAAGGGTTTTTAAATCCAGATAAGCGATAAACTCGTTTAAAATCGTCTTTTTACCGAGTAAAGCTCCAACTTGCATACAATCAGATAATGGTACTCCCATTAAAAACGCGATAGGCGCCATTACAAATGACAACATCCACTCTAGTGATAGTTGCGGTAAACCAACGCGCGTTCCTATCCATCCGAATAAAGCATTAGCAACGGCCAGTAAGCCTAAAAATGCAATAATCATTACACCGACGTTAACGGCTAATTTAACGCCATCAATGGCGCCAGTCGTTGCAGCGTCGATAGCGTTAACGTAATTAGTTTTCACATCCATCTTAACGTTGCCCGCTGTCTCAGAAATCTCAGTTTCTGGATAAAGCAGCTTTGCCACAACTAAAGCTGTTGGCGCCGTCATAAAAAACGCTGCGATTAAATGTTGTCGCGGTACACCAAACGATAAATAGGCGCCTAAGACACCTCCGGCAACCGTTGCAAACCCACCCGTCATCACCGCAAACAATTCAGATTGTGTCATTTTAGCAACATACGGCTTGACTATCAACGGTGATTCTGTGGGACCTAGGAAGATGTTACCAGCAGTTGATAGTGACTCGGCACCGGAAGTTCGCATCGTTTTCATCATTCCCCACGCCAAACCATTCACCACCCACTGTAAAATACCGTAGTGATATAAAATACTAATGAATGCTGAGAAAAAAATAATTGTGGGGAGTATTTGGAATGCGAATAGATGGTCTTTAAAGTTGTCACCGAAAACAAACTTGGCGCCGACATCTGAGTAAGAGAGAAAATTAGCAACGGTATCACCAAGAAATTGAAATATTGTGATACCCCAAGAGGTCTTGAGTATCAGCAGCGCAAACCCAAACTCCAACATCAAACCCCAAGCAATAGTTCGCCAGCGTATCGCCTTACGGTCTACCGAAAGGGCATAAGATATACCAATAAATACTAATATACCAAGTAACGAAATCGCACGCTCCATAATAACCCTGTAAACAGAACCCCTAAGACATTAAGCTATAAAGGATACATCAATTGCGCCAAATATTACTGTTTGCTGGTTGTGGCACATCTGTCCTCAGATGTGTAGTAATGGTCAATATTACCAAATTCACAATTATTAAGAAAATATTAAGAATTTCTAAAATAATTAAATTTAAAGAGTAGCTTATCAAGTTATAGGTAAAAATAAACACAAAGCTCATTAGTTAATTACTTTGAGTATAGATATTTAGATTCGTATAGTAGTACTACCTTTGAATCGCGCGGCTCGAATGTTTTATGGAGATATAAAAATGACCGTAGCTAAAGCAACGACCGAAACACCTAACAAAACAGTGGCAACGGATGATAAACGGATGAAACGGATAAGTTATCCGCTACATCCGTTGTATCCGTTGCCAGTATTTAGTATTTTCGCTCTTGAGGTTGGAACATTGTAATACTCACGCTCGCATATTGAATATCAATTCCTGCGGGTGAGTAATAAGCGAATGTGTGTTGTAGGAAGTTATTATCGTCGCGTTGTGGAAAATCTTCGCGGAAATGGGCGCCGCGACTTTCTTTACGACGGTTAGCAGAGGTCATGATAATTTGCCCAACTACCATTAAACTGCGTAATTCCAAAGCTTCTACAAGTTCAGTATTCCAGTCTTTACCTTTATCATCTAAATAAATTTGCGAGTATTTATTTTGAAACTCTTGTAGTTGCTGTAAACCTTGCTGCATGAGTTCTTCGGTACGAAATACACCGCAATACTCAGTCATACAATCTTGAAATGCTTGCCGAACTTGGTTAATTCGATATTCTCCAGGTTGGTCGAGTAAAGCCTGAATTTGCTGTTTTGCTTCATTAATATATCTTTGTTCGTCGATATTGGGCAATTTGCGGTTTTTGACGTACTCTGCAATACTGGCGCCTGCTCTTTTTCCGTATACAACACATTCTAACAGCGAGTTGCTACCCAAACGATTGGCGCCGTGTACCGATACACAAGAGGTTTCACCAGCTGAGAAAAATCCTTCTACAATAGAGTCGGCACCACTACGTACTTGACAATCAGTGTTAACAGGAATGCCACCCATACAATAATGAATAGTTGGACGAACTGGCATTGGTTCGGTAACTGCATCAACTCCAACTAACCGATGCGCTTCTTCCCAACAAAAGGGAACACGACTCATGATTTTTTCTTTGCCCATGTGACGCAAGTCGAGATATACATATACTCCCCCTGCACTACCATCAGGCTTTACTCCCCGACCCGCACGAATTTCATAAGCTATCGCGCGCGAAGTTATATCACGTGGCGCCAGTTCCATGCGACTGGGAGCGTATCTTTCCATAAACCGCTCACCTTCGCTGTTAATTAAATAGGCGCCTTCTCCTCGCACAGCTTCAGAAATTAACACACCAACAGGGTATAATCCTGTGGGGTGAAACTGTACAAACTCCATATCTTCCAACGGTAAACCAGCTAGCGCCGTCATTGCCAAACCATCACCAGCCGAAGCATAATCGTTAGAAGTAGTGTTATAAACGCGACCATAACCACCCGTCGCAAACATCACGGCTTTCGCACGCACCACCTCAATATGCCCGTCCTCTATACGGAACATCACAACACCTTTCGCCTGACCTTCTTCTAATATCAGGCGCATTACATACCATTCTTGGTAAAGTTTCACACCATGCTTGCGGAGATTGCTAACTAACTCGTGTAAAATCGCGTGTCCGGTTTTATCGGCAGCGTAACAAGTTCTGTTGTGTGAATGTCCGCCAAACGCACGCTGTGCAATTCTGCCATCAGATAGACGCGAGAACAACACACCCATATGTTCTAAATCTATAACAACATCTGGTGCCTCACGAGTCAGAATTTCGACGGCATTTTGGTCAGCTAAATAATCAGAACCTTTGACTGTATCAAAAGCGTGTGCTTCCCAACTATCTGATGTATCAACATTTTTTAACGAAGCTGCCATCCCCCCTTGTGCAGCAACCGAGTGCGAGCGAATAGGATGGGTTTTTGCAACAACCGCTACATTTAAACTAGGGTCTCTACGGGCAATTTCAACTGCTGCGCGGCATCCTGCTAACCCACCACCCACTATAATTACATCATGTTCAAGCATAAGTAATCTGGCATACAAATAAGAGCTGCTGTTCTATTGTATGAGGGAGAAAGCGAAAAAGGAAAAGGGTAAGGTTTTTCCCTCTACCCGTTTCCTTTAACTCTTAATTTGTTGGTACAGGTTGCTGTTGAGAAATGTTACCAGGTATTGGTTCCATTTTGGTGCCGGCTTCAAGCGGTGCGACTTCAATATGATTTAGTAAGGTTGTAACGAAAGCAAATAGTAGGAACGGTAGCGATAAGAGTACAATAAGTCCAACTGTTGCTAACGCATAAATTGGTCGTCTGGCGCCCATCAATGCTAGTGCAGCAGCTAAACTGATTGTAATCGTGATTAGCCAAACGATGATTTGACCGTAAATATCGCCAAAAGTTAATGTACAGACAAATCGGTATCTTGGAATATTACTCATCAGTTCGCCCTTATGTTTGTCCTTAGTTTCTACCTTAAAGCCATGTTTTTGATTTCGACGATTTCTAAATATTTTTGAATCTTTCGTAATATTCCTTCACATACCGATGAAAGTGAAGCTAGAAACTCTATTATTTCTTATCCCGATATTTACCATTATTTTCTGACTCCAACAGGCTAAGTCGCTTTTTCAAATCATAATCTTCACTGCTCACAATTGCCTCCAAATCTCGAAGACGCTGTTCGAGTAATTCTACCTGTTGTGGCACCAGTTGATTACCTTTATACTTCTTATCATCAGAACGCCATACCGCTACTGTACCAATGGTGGCACCTGTAAGGGCAGCAAGCGGGACTAATGAACTACGAAGTGGTATTGAAAGAGGTACACAAATAGCTAATATTCCAACAGTACAACCCCAAATTCGAGTTGTTGCCGCAAGACGTACATCTTTTGGCTCTTCAGATTTTTTACCCATAAAGTTTAAAGTAGGGTGTGTGACCCTATAACGAACCTCAGCGTAGCTATAGAACTTGTAGCGTCACGCACCAAATCATGATTGTGACTTATACACAATGACATATATAATTCATATACTGCTTCATCCAAAAGAATTAGGTAAAGTTACTTATTGTTAAGAGTCGAGAGTCGGTGCGTGACGCTACATGTCTTGTAGCTCCGTTGAATTTCCTTATAGCGTCACGCATCCTACCAGGCGATATGTTTTAATCAGGTAGATACGTGGAATGATAACTAAAGGAGAAAACGACATGGGACTTTTCGATCAAATCCTCGGTGCAGTTTCCAATCCAAATCAGCAAGGTAGTATGAGTCAAATTGGTGGTATCATCAACGCAGTACAGCAAATGAGTGGCAACACTGGTACTGACTCATCGGCAATGCAAACAATAATGTCAGTCGTTGGTGGTCAAGTTCGTTCTGCTTTACAACAAAAGCAGGCAAACGAAGGGTCAGATGTAGTCAATGATATTGTAAATCAATTTGCGGGTAATTCTCAGAACCCAGATGCAGTGGACTCTGTATTTTCACCTCAAATGCAGGAACAAGTTGCAAATGTAGCGTCGCAACGTAGCGGTGTGGATGCAAATTTGATTCAGCAAATGCTGCCAATGATTGTACCAGTAGTCCTAAACTTTTTACAATCAGGCGCCAGTACTTCGGGTGGTGGAAATTCGGTTCTCAATAGTTTTTTAGACTCAGATAGAGATGGTGACGTTGATATAGCTGACGCAATGCGAATAGCGAGTCAATTTATGGGAAGATAAGAACGTGGGGTGCGTGACGCTATTAGAACTGCGCTTCGTTTTGTAAATATAGCGGCATCACGCACCCTACAAGCGTTCCGCAATACATTAATTATTGATTGTTTGAACGTAAGCAAGAGTTAAGCTGTCTTTGGCGAGGAAGTGAGCTAAATGGTAAGCTCTTTCTTCAGTTTTAAGAAGAATTTGTTCATATAGATAGCGAGTTGCTCTGTCACCTAAACTTTCTGCTTGCGAAGCTAGGCGCCGAATTAAACCAATCATAGCTTGTTCGGCAACTAAATCATGTTCGACCATTTGACGGCAAGAAAAAACACCGTCTGGTTCCACTTCAAAGCAACATAGTTCAGCTAACTTCGCAAAACTTGCTACAGGTACACCTCCGAGTCCATCTAAACGTTCACCAATATCATGAACGTGTCCTTGAACAGCGTCATAACTTTCGTTAAAAAACTCGTGTAAAGAATAAAACTCGGCACCTTCAACTACAAAGTGATGCTTTTGATACTGTAAATATAACGCCTGAAAGCTGGCTAATGCAATATTGAAACCCTCGCAAACAGGTTCAGTAACAGTTTTATCTAATAATACTGGATTATCGTAAACCTGACCAAAATTGCGTAGTACGGTTTGTGATGCACTCATAATTCACCTTTGTAATTTAACTTGTTTGTGTTCTATTTATCTCTAATATCATTTATACAACAGTTTTTTCAAATTGATTCTTTTGAAAATTTATTTTGAGACTTTATTTCCCTTAATGAAAATCTTTTTTTTTAGAATTTTCACAACAGCTATATTCCAAGCGACATATGTCCTTTTTTAGAATTTTCACAACAGCTATATTCCAAGCGACATATGTCCTTTTTTACAAATAATTTTACGCCTGTATCAAAAGAATCATTTTTAAAAATTAAATTTGTTTAATTTGAACTTTTTTTAAAGTGTTATCAGGTATCATATTAACTAGAGGTTATTGCAAAATATATTCATTAAGTAATAATACCTCAGTAGAATAAGGGGAAATTGACCGCGCCATTGATTGAATATTAATTAAAGAATTTTATAGGAGAAGAAATGTCTGTTGATGCACTTTGGGTTAGCGGTAGTCCCTCTTTAAAATGTGTGGCTATGCCTTTGCTAATACATTTAAATCAATATAAAAGTATCGCCCATTGGGACTATATTCAAACAGCGGATGAACCAGCTTCGATAGATGTGGCTGTAAATTTACTTTATAAGTTTGTCAAAAAAAATCATCCGCTGCATTTAGTTGGACATGGCATAGGTGGTACAATTGCGTTAATATTCGCACGTCAATATCCGCAGTATGTACGTTCATTAACGTTATTAGCAGTTGCGGGACAACCTGCGAATACGTGGCACGTACACTACTATCAACAGCGTCAGAGCTTTAACCTGACTCGTGGCCAAGTTTTACTCAATACAATTTACAACTTATTCCGCGACAGTCTGCCATGTCATTTAAACAAATTAATCAATAACCTAAATAAAGATTTAGATAACTTACCTTTGATGCACTCCATGTATCAAAGAGAATACTTACCAATAGGGGGAGTATCAATGCCATTGATGGTATGCGGTAGTAAAACAGACCCCATTGTTAGTTATCTTGAACTTCATGAATGGGAAAAATGGCTCAAACCGCAGGATATACTTTGGGAGTGTCCCCAAGGTGGTCACTTCTTCCATTACTTCCACTCAGCAAAAGTCGGCGCCAAGATTTCGCGTTTTTGGCAAAACCAGGATATGGAGCTTCACCAAAAACAACTTTCAATTTCTGGATAATATCATACATAATTTGGTGCGTTACGCCACAGGATTGGTTGCTTCGTTGTTAAATTGTTATTGCGTGACGCACCCTACCTAGGGTATTTTTAAAATCTAGATGAAAAATTTTGTCACAACTTTAATAATCTACGACGAGAGTAAATGTACAGTAAAAGTAGCAGGCTGAAAAATACGTATATTTACACAACAGGCAACTAACAGCTTGGGTTGCTGTTGATAGGAAGAACTATGCGAGTTGGATATTTATTCGGTGCAGCATTACTTTCGGTGGTAGCAACTGTTGGGTATTCAATAAATTTGGAGCAAGTTAGCCAAGCGGTAATAGTGCGAGGTGAAGTATACTTCAACCAACCACCACGTCTTGTTGAAGCCGCAACTACATATAATGATGTATACGTTTGGGGCGCCACGTATTATTTTACAGTTAGCGTTCCAGATAACGCCGTCGAACCTTTACAGAAGATTACACTCAACCAACGTGAAGGCGTTGATAATATTCGCTTTGACCTCAAAAAGACCTATGCTTTTGAAGGAACACGTCATAGGGAAGGTCAAAAGTTAGTAATACAAGATGCAACTTCTCAGCGTCAAGCTAGAACCGTTTCACTAACTTTTAATCCTCCTGTTCCACCAGGTAAGACGGTAACACTTGCCTTAAAACCAGTGCAAAATCCTACAGTTCCTGGTGTTTACCTATTTGGAGTCACAGCGTTCCCCGCAGGTGAAAAACCCTACGGTCAATTTCTCGGATACGGAAGATTACAGTTCTACAGTTCTGGGTTTGATTCTGGGTTTTTAAGATAAAGTAAGGTGCGTGACACCACCAGATTATAGCTTCGTTTAAGAATTGATAGTAAGTTGGAATGGCACTATTTCACGTATTGGTCAGCGCCAACATGCATTGGGTAGGGTGCTTTCAAGCTATTACTATCAAGCAATGTAACGCCAAATACAGTGCTTTCACGCACCATAAACATCGTTAAGTAAGCAACATTCGATAGTAAGGTGCGTGACGCCACCAGATTATAGCTTCGTTTGGGAATTGATAGTAGCGTCACGCACCCTACTCGTCTCATGCCAATTTTGTAGATAAATTAATTCGAGTTCGCTGCCGACTTTGGAGAAATAGTCCATCTGTTGCGCGCGTAATATTATAAAAGTCCGAAGAAATACAAATGCTGCTACCGCTAACGATATTCCCGCACCTGAACTAATCAATGCTTGCCCAATACCGCTTACTACTGCTGAAACATTTGTGCTATCACCAGTACCAGATTTGAGATTGTAGAACATGCTAATCAAACCGTTTGCAGTTCCAACGATACCAAATAGAGGAGCAATAGCCGCAATACTTTCTAGTAGTTTATCACCTCGACGCATTTCGATAAATTCTCTATCCAAAGCGGCTAACAGAGCGAGGTGAAAAATTTCAGGAGAAGCAACTTTGAGCTTGAGCGGCGCCGCGAGTACACGACCAATAGCTAAACCTTCCGAGCGTTCGGCGTAAGTAAGGGCTTCGTCTAAATTTCTTTTTGCTGCTGTCAGGACTTCATGCACAACAATTTTTTCTTGGAAAACTAATTTAAACCAATACCATATCCGTTCCACAGCATAAGCAAAAGTTACAACTGATAAAGCTAGCAAGGGGTACATTACAAAACCACCTGCTAGAAAAGTATCGAATATTCTCGTCATTGCGGCTTATTAAGTACTTTATTGTTATAAATTACGCATACAGACCTGTAATATATCGTGTTAGTGCCAAATTGATGATTAAGAAAAGTTAATAAAATCTTTAACAACCATTTATGAATAACAATGTATAAAGTTATATATCGTACTTAGAAATAATTTTTGGTTTCTTCAAGGTTGTTTATGATACAATTTGCTTCCAGTCGAAATCTAGCTTATGGTAGGTGCTAGAACTAATATTAAAAAGCTCAAATATCAAAAAAATGTATAATAAATTACCTTTATACGGGAAAAGAATAATAATAACGGCGCCGCGAGTATACGCGGTGAGGTTATCGCAAGCCTTAGTTAATCAAGGTGCTTTGCCGTTGTTGATGCCAACAATTGAAACTAATAGTTTAGAAGACTTTACAGTATTAGATGAGCATTTAGCAAAAATTAACACGTATGATTCGATAGCGTTTACTAGTCGTAACGGTATCGATGCAGTTTCGCAAAGAATGCGAGCATTAAAGATAGATACCTCGGTGCTTCAGCAAATACATTTGTGTGCTATAGGGAAAGATGCTGAACTTTTGGAGACTTTAGGCACCGAGGTTGATATAGTACCATCGGAACCAAGTCCAACAGGAATTATTCGCGAACTTGCAAAAATCTCTGATATTGCGGGTAAAAATATTTTAGTTCCTATTCCTGTGGTTATCGGTATTCCTGAGCCTGATGTTATTCCTAACTTTTTAACTGAGTTAAAAGAATTGGGAATGAATGTCACTCCCATTACTGCGTATCAAACACACAGTTTGGATAAGGGAATGTATAATGTTGAGTTAGATTTGATTCGCCAAGGCAAGGTAGATGTAATTGCATTTAGTAGTAGTGCTGAAGTTAACGCTTTCATGAAGATGTTTGACAATGAATCTGATTATCAGAATACTGTAATTGCTTGTTTCGGTCCATATACAGGCGCCAATGCGAAAAAATTAGGATTGAACGTCTCAATCATTGCTAGCGATTTTAGCTCATTTGATGGATTTGCTGCTGAATTAGCTAGTTACTTTTATGTTCATGAAAAAACCCAAAGTCTTTATTACTCGCAAGCTTCCGACTAATTTAACGATACTGGAACAGTTTGCTGATATTGAAGTATGGCACGAGCGTACACCTCCACCATATGAGGTGTTGCGAGAAAAAGTTAAAAGTATTGATGGTTTATTATGTTTGTTAACAGATAAAATTGACCAAGACTTAATACAGTGCAGCAACTGCTAAAAAAATACCTGTTGGTAATACTCCCGGTGTATTAACTGATGCAACTGCTGATTTGACTTGGGCGTTGTTAATGGCATCCGCGCGTCGTATTGTGGAAGCAGATAAATTTGCGCGCGCTTGTGGCAGACTTGGGAACCTGACTTATTGCTGGGTGCAGATATTACTGGCACCACTCTAGGAATTATTGGGTTTGGACGCATTGCTCAAGCTGTTGCTCGTCGTGCCAACGGGTTGAGCAATGCAAATTATTTATACAAGTAAAAACCGTTGTGATAGAGAATTAGAAAATAAGCTCAATGCTCGATTTGTAAGTTTGGAAACTCTACTTCAAAAATCAGATTTTGTTACAATTCATACGCCGTTAACTAATGACACGTATGATTTGTTTGGTAGAGCGGAGTTTGAAATGATGAAACAAAGCGCTATCTTGATAAATACTGCCCGTGGAGGTGTTGTTAACCAAGACGAATTATATCACGCACTCGTAAATAATCACATTGCAGGCGCCGCGCTAGATGTTACCGACCCCGAACCCATTCCCAGCAACAGTCCATTATTAAACCTTAGTAACTTGGTAATTGCACCACATATCGGTAGCGCAAGTTACAAAACTCGTCAAAAAATGGCAGATATGGCAATTGAGAATCTAATTGCAGGAATTCAAGGAGAAAAATTACCCTACTGCATCAACATGTGATGTAACAATCGATATATGAGCATATTGTTAAGGATTGCGAAGAGACTTATAATCGTTATGTATGGCGCCATGCTTTGAAAATAGCTTACAGTAAAGGCCTTATGAGTGTTGGGAGACTTCTTGCAAGGTGGCACTTAATGGAATATTATTTTATGAAGCATCTAAATATTATGCAAATAAACGATATATTAGGTAAATAATTGTTGCTAATATTAGTAAAAAACCTGAAGAAATGATTGGGAGAAAATAACTGCTATGGGTCGTGTAGGCGTATTATTACTCAATCTCGGCGGTCCCGATAAGCTGGATGATGTCGGGCCGTTCTTGTACAATTTATTTTCAGATCCAGAGATTATTCGCCTACCGTTTCCTTGGCTGCAAAAACCTTTGGCATGGTTTATTGCTTCACGGCGAACTCAAAAGTCGCAGGAAAACTACAAGCAAATAGGTGGGGGTTCACCGCTGCGGCAAATAACCGAAGCTCAAGGTGAAGCACTCAAAGAACAACTCCAGGCTTTGGGAGAAGACGCTAAAATTTACGTTGGGATGCGTTATTGGCATCCATACACAGAAGAAGCTATAGCTAGTTTAACGCATGATGAACTCGATAAGTTAGTAATACTTCCCTTATATCCACAGTTTTCAATCAGTACTAGTGGCTCTAGTTTTAGGTTACTTGAACAGTTGTGGAAAACTAACCCCAAGCTTCAACGTATCGATTATACAGTTATCGCATCTTGGCATAAGCAGCCTGGATACTTGAAAGCAATGGCGGAACTTATTGCTCAGGAGCTTGACCAGTTACCCAACCCAGAGGAAGCGCATATATTTTTTAGCGCGCATGGTGTTCCAAAAAGTTATGTTGAGGAAGCAGGAGACCCCTATCAGCACGAAATTGAGGAATGTACTGAATTAATAATGCGTACTCTCAATCGTCCAAATGCTCACACACTAGCTTATCAAAGTCGTGTCGGTCCCGTAGAATGGTTACGTCCTTACACCGAAGATGCAATTGAAGAATTAGGCGCTAAAGATGTTAAAACTATAGTAGTAGTTCCGATTAGCTTTGTATCAGAACACATTGAAACACTGCAGGAAATCGATATTGAATATCGTGAAATAGCAGAAGAAGCGGGAATAGAAAATTTCCGTCGTGTACCAGCATTAAACACACATCCTACTTTCGTGCGCGCGTTAGCTGATTTAGTAATTAATGCGCTAAACTCTCCAAATATAGACTTATCGCAAGTCACCCAACTGAAGAAGAGGGTAAAAATGTATCCACCGGAACAATGGGAGTGGGGAATGACAAGCAGTGCAGAAGTTTGGAATGGTCGAATAGCCATGTTAGGATTTATTGCCTTGGTGCTCGAAATGATTACAGGTAGAGGTTTGCTGCACTTTATTGGCATCCTACAGTAGGGTGCGTGAAAGCTAGAAAAAACTTCACTAAAAACAAAAGTTAAAATAGCTTTCACGCACCAACTTAATATTTCAAATAATCAGGTGCCTTAGTTTACTCGTTTGGGTGAAAATATATGCTGGTGCGTGACGCTACCAGATTGTAATAATTATTTTGATTGATTTGTTGCGTCACGCACCCTACCAGATTATTTGTACCGTCACACGTTCGGCGTTTGGCGATACCAATTATACCAATTTGTACCGCTGCGTATAGCTAGCCATAGTAAGAACAATGCAATTAAACCCCCCTGCCAAGGAGCATTGCAAGCAAAAATTACCAGGAGAATGCATAAGAAGTCTTGTATAAAAACTGCCCATGTGGGCAACCCTCTCAAACGGAAAAACCAGCCGACTTGAACGAGTTTGAGGACAAATGCCAAACAACTACTGACCAATACGACTAACCAATGTGGAGTTTCTGTAACATTCGCACAAGCTAACCCCATAATGGCGCCGACTAAGGGACTAAAAAGAAGTTGAAATACTTGCAGCACCCTTTGTCCAGTCAATTTTTTAGACGCAAGCACTTCTATAATTGATAAACTAGTCAAAGTCGCGAGTAAATAAGGCGAGGATATTCGCGATAACACTGGAACATTTGACCACAGACTATGACCCTGCAACAACCCAACAAAGAGTAGTGGTAAAGCTGTTCTAATTCCTGCTGCCGCAGAAGCAGATAGTGCGGCCAGAACTTCAATCATAATCAGAGAATAGAATTTAAGTAATCATGACTTAAACTTACCCACTTTTGTCACAATTACACTCATAGGAATTTAAGAATGTCAACTGTGGAAATTAAGGAACTGGTTCGCCGTTTCGACGAACCCGAAAGTATATTCTCCTATTGCTTAAATTCCTAATCTTTGGTAAACCTCATCTAGGTGTTGAAGGTGATGCTGGGGGTTAAAGCAAGCTTCGATTTCTTCGGGTGTTAGTTTATTTTTTACCCGCGCGTCATGAGTAATTAATTCGCGGAAGTTGCCGTCAGCTTTATTCCACGCTGTGTGAGCATTTTCCTGCACTATCTTATACGCTTCTTCTCGTCGCACTCCCTTTTCAACTAAAGTCAACATGACTCGCTGACTAAATACAACCCCTCCATAACAGTTCATGTTTCTCGCCATATTATCGGGATAGACTAGCAGATTTTTAACTAGCTCCGTCATTTCTACAAGCATAAAATGCGTCAAAATACAAGCATCCGGTAACATGACTCGTTCTACAGAACTATGAGAAATATCACGCTCGTGCCAAAGCGCAACGTTCTCAACTGCTGCAACTGCGTAACTACGAACCATACGTGCCATTCCCGTTAACCGCTCCGAACGTATAGGGTTACGTTTGTGTGGCATCGCCGAAGAACCTTTTTGTCCCTTGGAAAAATATTCTTCAACTTCGAGGACATCTGTTTTTTGTAGGTTACGAATTTCTACCGCAAATCTTTCGATGGAAGCTGCGAGTAATGCTAGTTGCTGCACGTATTCAGCATGTATATCACGCGACACTACTTGTGTTGATGCTGCATCTGGCTTGAGTCCCAAAGATTCACACGCTAAGGCTTCTACGCGCGGTTCAATATTAGCGTAAGTTCCAACGGCGCCAGAAATTTTACCAACAGCGATATTTTTGCGAACATTATGCAAGCGTTCAAGGTTGCGTAACGCTTCTGCTAACCATCCTGCTAACTTAAAACCAAATGTAATCGGTTCGGCGTGAATCCCATGCGAACGTCCTATCATTACTGTATAACGGTGTTCACTCGCACGCTCGCGAATCGCCGCAATTAAATCCTCTAGGCGCCGTAATATTACATCCAAGCTAGCTACCATTTGCACTGCTAACGCTGTGTCCAATACATCAGAACTAGTCATGCCAAGATGAATGTAGCGTCCAGCGTCACCAACATATTCGTTGACATTGGTAAGGAAAGCAATCACATCATGACGAACTTCAGCTTCAATTTCAAGAATACGTTCGGGGTCAAAGTTAGCTTTTGCCTTAATTTCTTCAACTGCTTCACGTGGAATATAGCCTAAAGACGCTTGCGCTTCACAAACGGCAATTTCTACTTGTAGCCAGGTTTGAAACTTGTAAGCATCAGTCCAAAGGTTGCCCATTTCGGGCAAAGTATAACGCTCAATCACGGTCTGCCATTGATTACAACGTCATATTTTACTTCGTGGGCATGTATTTTATGAAATATTATGACAAAAGTTTAAGATATGTAGGGTGCGTGACGCTACAAAAATATTTCAACTTCTGGTTGTGTGACGCTACAAAAATATTTCAACTTCTGGTTGTGTGACGCTACAAAAATATTTCAACGTAGTAATAAGACTTGTAGCGTCACGCACCAACTTCTGGTTGTGACTCTTTGACAGAAGATTCTTCGGAGGAAGATTTAGATTCTGTAGTAATGATGCTAATGCTGCCGTCGGCTTCCATAAAAGCTTTCTTGACATCTTTGAGAAATTCTATCCCCTCTTGACGTAACTTACTCATCAACTCGTCCTCGGTGATCAACTCACGTTCGAGGTGACGATGTATCATTCGACCGTTTTTGACGAGTAATAATGGTGGAGGATTAAGAAAGCGCTGGAACCTGGGGATTTTATAACCTAACCAATTTAAAAAATAACTCCACAAAATTACAGTTCCTACCAAAATTACGCCTTCCGTAATCGATGTATAAGTGCTTACCATGGCGTTTTGTGCTGCTTCGGCGAACAAAACAATTACGAGCAAATCTGATAGACCGAGGGTGCCAAGTTGACGACTAGGTAAGAATCGTAATACTGAAAATAAAGCTAGGTAGACTAAGCTCCCGCGTATAATTAGCTCTAATATAGGAAGGCTGGGAATAAAAATGTGTTCCCAGTGTACAGTCCACCACTTGTCCATGTTTATTGTTTTATTTTAAGTTAAAATATGTTGATTTAATGCTACCTACGATTATTCTTAGAAGACTTTAATCGTTGTGTTAAGCGACTCAACCAATTAGAATTATTCCTGCGGGGTGTACGCTTTGGCTTATTGGGCTTCATTCCTTGCTGTAAACGAGCTTCTTCGGTTATTGGCACTGCGTGTTTATCTGGAACAATTCGTGTTCCGTATCTACGCGCGTACACTTGGGTAAATTCAGCGCCGAAAAAGAGAATTTGGGCAGCATAGTTTACCCAGAACAATAATACAACTATTGAACCAGCGGCGCCATAAGCGGAGTTGAAGGCAGCGCGCGCTAAATATAAACTCAAAAGATATCTACCGAGTGAGAATAATAATGAGGTAATTGAGGCGCCGATTAAAACGTCACTCCAAGCAATCTTAACATCGGGTAAGACTTTAAAAATTAATCCGAATAATATAGTAGTGACAGCAAAAGACAGTAAGAAGTTAACAAACTGCCAAAGCACATCAATACCAGGTAATATATTTTGAAAATAAGTAACTATGGTAGATAAGGTAGTGCTGACGATGAGCGAGACAAGCAGCAAGAAGCCAATACCCAAAATCATAGAAAACGATAAAAACCTTTGACGCAGCATATTTTTAACAACACGTCCAGGTTTTGGCTGTACTTCCCAAATAGTATTGAGTGCGTCTTGCAGTTCGGTAAATAAACCAGTAGCAGCAAATAAAAGTACAGCAACACTAATTATCGACGCTATTGTTCCTTGTTGAGGTTTACTCGCGTTTTGTATTGCCCCTTGAATAAGTTCGGCACTTGCTCCACCGACCAAACCCGTCAACTGTTCCTTGATAACGCCGCTGACTGCATCTTTCTTGTATACGGCACTAACAACTGCAATGATAATAACTAGTAAAGGAGCAATTGAAAAAATTGTATAATAGGATAGCGCCGCTGCTAATCGCGAAGCTTTGTCCTTGCTCCACTCTTCAAACGTTTCCTTAAAAAGTTCTAAAACTCTTTTAAACACCGCTTAATCTCCTTTACCAACCATAGCTACTCCACCGAATTATATTTATATTCGACCTTTACAAATCTATACATCCTTCTAGAGACACTTTAGATTACATCCCAAAGAAAGAATACTTGATTATAAGCGCTTATCAACTTTTGTTTAACTGTATACCAACAATTTTGGCACTCAATATATATAATTACAAAGTATAAGTCTATACGTCAATCGAGAGATATAATGAATATCTATACGGAGTGAATGAATAGTATTGAAATGAACGGTTTGCAGTTGCGAGCTGATCGGAGTCTTCTTGAAGAATTGTTGAATTGTCTATGCAGATTTAGTACTAGTCATGCAACAAGTCGGCACCGAAATGATAACTAGAGGGCCAACACGATGCATATTGGCTGCAAAGTTTCGCAGCGATGTTGTTGGGAGTGGTGCGTACTTCCAAAGCATAATTATCTCTGGTTTTCGGTTTTGCGCCTTGGCAATGCACTAAATACTTCCTCAATCGCAACGAGCAATTGTACTAAATAACTTTTATATACCAGTAAAAATATCGGCACCTATCTTAAGTTTAATAAATATATAACATTGTACTGATTGATTTTGAAACGAGTGGAGAAGCTGTAACAACGTTAAATGGACGTTTTTGACGTTGTGATACATACCGCAGTATCGTTGTGTAATGAAGAACTCCGCATTTTCTCGGTTTATAAGTACTCGTAATTAGGAGAATATTTAAAGACATTGAAAAAAGGTTGAGCATTAACCAAGCACGAGTTTAACCGCAAACAAAACGCAAAAACATAGGAAGGAAAATGAGTACAACAAACCTAGAATTTTTCAACGCCAACGAAATTACTGTGACGATACCGAAACAATATCTAGAAAGGTTGTATAATTTGCTAAAAGATGGTTCTAACAACACTGAAGATTCTTTCAAATCGAGAGATACTCGGTTACAAGACAGAGTACAAAACATATTACAGCAGCGTGAAGACCGCGAGATTTTAGCGTACTTGGACTGGGTACTTAAGCAAAATTAGTAGATTGTTAATCTAGTTACATCGATAATCTGAGTAAATCTTCAACTTGAGTCATGACCATTGTTGGAGTAACTGCTAACTTAGCAGACAATGAAGAGCGTATACTAGTCTCACTGCTGAAACCAATCCATTCGGATGTAGATGTAATATTATACTCTGACGTTAGGACACGATGAAGTTGATGGTTAAGAGGCGCCCACCGTTCAGCTTCGCAGTTCAAAATTACAACGCTTTTTACATGTAGTGCAATTGCTAAGTATGATACTATAGTATTACCACAAATAACCAAACAACTATGAACGAGTAGTGCAGCCATTGCTCCAATACTGATTTTTCCTGCTAAATTAATTGGTTTAGTTTTCATAATAGAAGCAACTGCCGTAGTTAGATTGGCATCTGTTGCTGTACCAATAAGTACAATATGGTATCCACGTTCAACAATATCATCAGCAACACGTGCAAAATTTTCTAGTGACCATGGTTGAGTTAAAGCGCTGGGATGAATGCAGATATACTTCTTAAGTAATAAATATTTTGCCGCTTCAATTTTGCTTAACTCGATAAAATCAGCTTCTTGCAAAGGAAACTCAATTTTATCGCTATGAACAGGAATACCTAAATATTGTATTAAAAGTAAGTGGCGCCATATTTCGGATTGGTCTTCGGGGTAAGGAATAAAGTAATCAGGGTTAGGGCAAAAATGACCGGGAACATAAAACCCAGCGTTAATGCGGGCGCCGAGTAAAGAAGTAAAGCTATTTAAAATAATACCATTATCGTGCAGTTGTAAAGCCAAGTCAAAACGTGAAGCGTGAACAGACGCTAAAAATTCTGGAATTTTTTCCACTCCAGGTGACTCTAATATACCTGGATACCCTGGAAACTCAATAAATTCATCGATAAGATAATGCCATCGCTGTACAAAAGGCGCCTGATACAATCCAATTAAAGTTATATGGGCATAAGGAAATGCAGCACGCAAGCAAAGTAAAGCGGGTACAATACACATCAAATATTCCAACTGAGAATGCACACTAACTATGACAATACGCTGAATATTCCGGTTGAGCAAGCATCGTTTCTTTAACATACATCTCCTCTTTCTTTGCGTACTTAGCGTGCTTTGCGGTTTAATTTATAAATCGAAAACAATATAAAAAAAAATCTTTATTTAGTCATCGTGCTAATGATATAACAGCTTTATGACATATACGACTAAAGACATAGAAAGATTTTATATTTCTACCGATAGAGGTATGATTTGTTACTAGTTTATTTGGTATTTAACAAGTAACTAATACACTGATATAAATATATGCAACTAGCTAATAAAGTAGCACTAATTACGGGTGCAGGTTCAGGAATTGCTTCTTCGGCAGCGATATTATTTGCAAAAGAAGGAGCAAAAGTTGCAGCACTAGGACGAACAAAAGATGAACTAGAGGCAACTGTTGCTCAAATTAATCAAGCGAACGGTGAAGCTATTGCAGTAATTGCTGATATTTCTAAACCAGAAGATATGCAGCAAGCGACTCAAGAAGTGATAAATAAATGGGGGCACTTAGATATTGTTTTTGCAAACGCTGGTATTAATGGAGTATGGGCGCCAATTGATGAAATAGAACCAGACGAATGGGATAAAACCATCGATATTAATTTGAAGGGAACTTTTCTCACCGTGAAATATACTGTACCTCACTTGAAAAAACAAGGCGGTTCAATTATTATCACATCATCGATTAACGGTACACGTAATTTCAGCAAATCAGGCGCCACAGCGTATAGTTGTTCCAAAGCTGCACAAGTCGCGTTTGCAAAAATGACAGCGCTGGAACTAGCTAAACATAAAATTCGCGTTAACGTCGTTTGTCCCGGCGCCATTGATACCAGTATTTCCCAGAACACTCAAGAAAGAAACTTAGAAGAAGTTCAAGAACCTGTAATATTTCCCGAAGGGAAAATACCATTAACCGACGGAGAACCAGGAACTTCTGAACAAGTTGCACAACTAGTCATGTTTCTCGCATCTGATGCTTCTAACTTAATTACAGGTACTGAAGTTTGGATTGATGGTGGAGAATCACTATTAAAAGGTTAACCCCTTTTTGGGATGGGGTGTGCAAAATCATGTACTCGTTCCCATCCCCAACGCCATGCAGTTTCCACTAATAATTCCTTCCCGTTTGTAAACTTAATAAATTCTTTACCGTTTTCGTAGCAAACATCAGCGACAAGCTGGTTACGAACATCCCATCCCCACTTCAGCGCGGCGCCGTTCCACCATTTTTGTCCTATCGACTGTAAATCAGGTTTATCAAAATAAGATTGTTCCCAATTTTTAGGTTTCCACCTATTCTGCAACGCTTGAATCAAAATTGCATCAGGAAACACTTCTTTATCATGTTCTTTTAACCATAATATATACTCAATCGTTCTCCTAAATGCGTCTTCCAACCCAAATGTACACCCTTCGAGCGCATCCTGAACATCAAGACGGTCAAAATCTACACCTAGTGTTACCAACGCGCGCTCATATTGCTTGAATATCTCGTATTCTATCGAATCTTCTTCCCAAAAAAACATACATCTATTTACCTCTTGACAAACCACTTTATAATGATTTAATTTATTTTAATCCGAACGTTCGGACATAAAATAAAATTATGAATGAGAGTGCATTACCAGTAAAAGAGCGAGTCGAGAGTAGAGATAGTCGAGAGATAATTTTAGCAGTTGCGCTGAAATTGTTTACGCAGAAGGGCTATGATGGCACTTCGATAGATGACATACGCGCGGGTGCGGGGTTTAAGTCGAAGGCAAGTTTGTATACTCATTTTAAAAGTAAGGAGTGTGTAGCGCAAGCATTGATGAGTAGAATTTTAGAGCAGTTAGAGTTGGTGATTGTTCAGAGTAATGATATCTCAGAACCGTTAACGCGGTTTACGAATGTGATTAGGGGATTAATTGAGTGGTCAAACTCACATCCGATAGAGTGTATCTTTCATATGATACAAGGACAGAAGCATTTATATAGTGATGAGTTGCTTAGTAAGCAGTTATCGGCAGCAGAAGTGATGTTGTTAGATATTATGCAGCAACTGCGCGCGCATTATCCAGTTCGACCAGTTGCTACGGAGGCATTATTGAGTATGATTTTTGTGATATTAGCGCAAGCGGTATTAGATGGTAAAGCGTTTGGGGACATTAATTTTGATGAGAAAGTTGAGCAAATAATATCGATATGTTTTGGTGTTGTGTTTAGTGAGGTAGTACACTTAGTACCTGTTACTAAAGCTAGTTTAACACAAATTTAATGTATGATTTGCGACAATTATAATCAGGGTAGCGAGCAGCAGAAAAATGTGTAATTAATATTGCTAGTTATCATGTGAGATATGCTGAATATATGATTATACGTTTGTTCCTTAAATCAAGTACTTACTCAGTAATCTGTTGTACTGTTACTGAGTTTAGTTATTTGAGTATATTTTGAAAACAATTGACAACTTTGATACAAAGACTTGTCAAATCAAAATTTTCCAACGGCGCCGGGAGCAATGCGAAAAAACAACTGTAAATCAGGGTCTTGGGAATAAATAGTAAAATGTGTGGGGTGCAGAAATGTACTCCATTTTACTAAAAATATGTTCATGATAAGAAATTTTTCTTTGGTGCGAATCTATTAATTTTCTTTGTTAATGTAAAAAAAGTTGCGATGGCAATAGTACTTTCTCATGGCTCACACAAATCTCTCGACATTTGCAAACCACGCTCGCTCGCTACAGGTACTGAAAAGCGCGAGAAAAATTATTAACTTGGGAACAGGAGACACCATGTAACTGTCCATTTTTAGAGTTAGCTTTATTGGTTGGGTATAAACCGAAGTAAGACAGCGGTATTTTTAGATGAATTTGATTTGGTTATTATTACGCGCGTCACGGGTACAGGTTGCAATTGCAATTCTCACAGGTTTGATTAGCGGTGGAACTTCTGCCCGATTAATTGCGTTGATTAACAGTGCGATTAGCGGTAATTATAGTGAAAATTTAGCGTTACAGTTTCCGCTGCTAGCGTTGGTTGTTCTTGTTAGCAGTATCATTTCGCAAGTGCTGTTGATTAAGCTTTCGCAAAATGCGGTGTATAAATTGCGGTTGGGATTGAGTGATGGAATTTTATATTCACCACTGCGTCACTTAGAAGAATTAGGCGCCTCAAAACTTTTGGCGACGCTAACAGAAGATGTATCAACTTTGTCAAGTACAGTTTACGCTATACCGTTTATTTGTGTGGATATTGCGGTTATAGTAGGATGTTTAGCGTACATGCTGTGGTTATCAGGTACGGTATTTGCTTTTACCATTGGGTTTTTAATGATGGGTGTAGGAAGCGTTCAGCTTTTGATTAGTCGTGCGGATTATTTTCTCAAGCTCGCGCGTAACGAGCAGGATAACTTATTCAAACATTTTCGTGCCGTAACGGATGGTGTGAAAGAACTTAAGCTTAACGCAACACGGCGCCAGGATTTTTTTAATGAAGAGTTACAGATAAGTGCAGCCAAATCACGCAATCAAAATTCTGCGGCATTATTTACTTATTCAATTTCAACAGGATGGGGAAATTTACTATTTTTTATATTAACAGGATTGTTGCTGTTTACCGTACCTCAATTTGTTAGTATCGCTCCATCTGTACTTTCAGCTTATGTGTTAACGCTGACTTACATGATGTTGCCAATGCAAAGTATACTAGATAAACTTCAACAGTTAGCAAGAGCAAGCGTCGCTCTCCAAAAAATCCAAACGATGGGGTTATCGTTAGCAGCACAAACAGAAAGTAACCAATTAATCTTGCATCCAATTACTCAAAATTGGAATAAATTAGAGCTTACAGAAGTTACCCACACCTATAGAGGGGAAAGCGAAGACAGTAAATTTACACTGGGTCCAATTAACTTAACATTCAATCAAGGAGAAATAGTATTTATTGTCGGTGGTAACGGTAGCGGAAAATCAACACTAGCCAAATTAATTACAGGACTTTATACTCCAGAATCTGGTAAAATTCGTCTGAACAAGAAATTAATTATAGACGAGAACCGTGAATGGTATCGTCAACATTTTTCAGTAGTGTTTTCTGACTATTACTTATTTGAGCGTATTACAGGTGCAGACAGCAAACTTTCTCAAACACAAGCGCGCGAATATTTACAACAATTACAACTTGATAACAAAGTTCAAATTAGAGACAATAAACTATCAACCATATCACTTTCTCAAGGACAGCGTAAACGTTTAGCCTTACTAGCAGCATATTTAGAAAACCGTCCAATTTATCTATTCGACGAATGGGCATCAGACCAAGACCCAATTTTTAGAGAGATTTTCTATAAACAAATTATCATGAACCTCAAGCAGCAAGGCAAAACAGTAATAGTTATCAGTCACGACGATTACTTTTTTCCTATCGCTGACCGTATTCTTAAATTAGATTACGGAAAAATTGTACAAGATAAATACAACAATCGCATTTACGAATAAACTTAAGGAAAAAAAAGAATATTTAAAGCGTTTAAAGCCCCCCTTAATAAGGCAGGGCTGATTCATTCCCTAAAAAGCTTGAAAAATCAAGGGTTTCGCGCAAATCTTTATTGGTGATTTTGCTACCAAGGCGCCTCTAAAATAGACAATCACACTTAGATTTATGTGCTAAAAACTCTGTTTCCGAGTTACCATACTTATGATTTTTATTGCTAACCATCTTGACAAATCCAGTTTAAAAGGGAACGAATCAGCCCCCCTTAATAAGGGGGGTTGGGGGGATTAAAATATATTTAAATCACGTAAAGCCAAACGAATTTGTTCTATACGTCTACGATTAACACCTAAATCTGACTCTCCTACACGAGACGCTGAACGTACATGAATTACGTTTTCATTTGTAGGAAAATAAAACTCTACGTCATCAGTAAAATGGAAAATGCGACTTCTAGAAAGCGCGTGAATATAGCTATCTGTTTGTTCTGCTATTTCTGTGCGAGGAACAACACCGAGAACTTTTAACAAAGTTTTTCGTGCAGTCTCACGGTCTACGTGATAAGTAATCGGTTGTATTGCGTGTTTTGAGTCAGCATTTTGACTAACGACACAGTTTTGGGAAGCTGGACAAGGAGCAAGGAAACCTGAATTAACTCCCAAATTTGAAGCAAAAGCCAAATTCGGAGTAGAAAGCACCAAAATACCAGTCAGAATCAGAATTATTGTAACGTTTATCGCTTTTGGTAGACGGGACATTATAATTTTGCACCTTAAGGGGCAAGTTATTGTACAAATATAATTGCATATAATTGGTCAGATTCTAGACCAGATTCCCGACTTCTTTAAGAAGTCGGGAATCTTAAGGAACTTAAGCGCGTCTTTAATAGGCGCCAGTCTTATTCAGGACAACCCCAACAGTCTTGAGTAGAATTTGTAAATCAAGCCACATCGACCAATTTTCAATGTAAGTGATATCAAGCTTGACTCCATCTTCAAAATTTTCAATATCAGAACGTCCAGACACTTGCCATAGTCCAGTGATACCTGGAAGAACTTCTTGACGAATGAAGTGTGTGGTTTTGAAACGCTCAACATCGCGAAGAGGTAAAGGACGCGGACCAACAAGGCTCATTTCGCCAAGTACTATATTAAATAGTTGTGGTAATTCATCAAGACTGTAACGTCGCAGAAATTTACCAACCTTTGTAATACGTGGGTCATCTTTGAGTTTAAAGAGTACACCGTCTTTTATTTCGTTTTTAGTTTCTAAGGTTGTTTGTAGTTTTTCGGCATTTGTTACCATTGTTCGGAACTTCCAGATTTTAAACTTTTTACCGTGAAGTCCAACTCGGTCTTGTTTAAACAAAATTGGCCCCGGAGAATCTAGTTTGATAAGTATGGCAATACTGACATAAAGTGGCAAAAAAGCGAGTAATAGAATTGTCGAACAAATAACGTCAAAAATTCGTTTAATCCAAAAATCACTTCCTGCAAGAATGGGCGCCGGAATTGTTAGACAAGGAAGGTTGCCAAGCATCCAAATTTCAGATTTAGGATGATATAGTTCGCGCGTTGTGGGCAAAATACGAATTGTGATGCCAGCAGTATAGAAGTGCCAACAGACATACAAGCGATTCTTGATTGAATTCCACGAAACAAAAGCCTCAACGACACCAAGCTCACGTAGATTTTTAAACGTTTGTTCGCGGTTTGCCAAATCCAGACAACTTGAATCACTTACACCTTGAATTATATAGCAATTTTCTTGTTCAATTAAATTTAGTTGTTCTTTCTGGTCAAGAGGGTCTGTAATTAGAAAAATGGCGTGACGCACGGCGCCTTGTTGACGAAGCAGCTTTGTACTAGCATCAAACAAGAAACGAGAGGTACAGGTAAAAAGTAAGCACAGTAGCCAATACAGTACAAACGAGCGTGATATATACGTTTCCGAAGTGTAGAGAAAGCCAATAAACAGTAGCAAGATAGAAGATAAAGAAACAGCTTTAACAATACTGCTGTAGTTACGTCGGTATATACCAGCTTTATACAAATCTGATGTTGTAAAAATACATAGTTCAATAATAATATTCAGTATTAAAAACGAAGGTTCTTGTGTCCACAAAGATTTAATCGGAATACTAAAATATGTTGCTGATTTCCATGCAAAAGCCAAAGATAAAGGATCTAAAATTACTAACGTCAAGACACGAAGGAATCGAACGGCTAAACCTTTTTGAATTTGTGTTCCTGTTGCTGACCTCAAATCAGGTTTTAAATTGACAATTGGCAAAGAATGAGAAACCATATTTTCTGCTCCATTTGTAATTTTTTAGTACTAAATTCCTAATTTTTTCAATGTTCGTTCGCGGATGATGCGGTAGAGAAACAGCGGATTACCAACTACATAACGTTCCCACAAACGCTGAGGTTCAGTGACAAATCGTGTTAACCACTCAAGTCCTCGGTTTGTCATCCAACGTGGTCCTCGATATACAGCACCCGTGTAAAAATCAAGACAGGCGCCTAGAGGTAGAAAAACTTTTGCATCGACTCGTTTTAAATTATCCAAAATCCAGCGCTCCTGTACAGGCATACCAAAACCTACATACAAGACATCAGGCTTAAATTGATTGATACGTTCGATTACTAAGTCGTTTTCTTCACCTGACTTGTCAAAATAACCATGATGCGATTCTATTTTGAGATTAGGCGCAATAATTTTAAGTTTTTGAACAGCTTTTTCAGCGACACCAGGTTTACCAGCAAGTAAGAATAAAGAAGCATTTGCTTGTTCACAAGCTTGAGCTAAACTTTCTATATAATCAGGACAAGTCATGCGGTGTGATGAATCAACACAATGTCCACACATTTTGGCGCCTAATAGAACTCCAAAACCATCACAAAAAACAACATTAGATTTATTAATAAAACTTTTATACCAAGGTAATTCGTAAGCAAAATTAATAGCTCGCACATTAACATTACCTACCACTGTTTTTTGATCATGCTTTGTAGACGCAACAACAAAATTAATCAAATCATTCACTTTCAACTTATGAAACCGAGTTCCAAGTAGGGAAATTTCTTCAAACTTATTCATTATCTCTGTGTCCTCTGTGTCTCTGTGATAAAAATTAGCTCCCATAATAAATTCCCCGACCATTAGTACCAATAAAAACCAAGCCAAACTTTTGTCTGCTAGCTTCCATCACATTCGGGTCATTACCAACTGTTTTTGTGCTATCACCAATTCGTTTCCAAGTTCTTCCTCGGTCAACAGAACGGAAGATACCATTACCTAACTTTTCAACGCTTCCATATACATATAAAGTTGGGATTTTACTTCCACTTTGAGGGAGTCCTATACTAAATAGATATGCTCTTTCAACTCCTGGGATACGTGAAAAAGTCTTACCTCCATCGCGCGAACGATAAAGTCCTTGCTTATCAAGACTTAACCATAATTCTCCTTTAACTCCGGGAGTGGTTATCAAAGAGTTCCAGTCAGCATGAGGAAT
Source organism: Calothrix sp. CBUCES-K 9914 (assembly GCF_059640475.1). NCBI lineage: Bacteria > Bacillati > Cyanobacteriota > Cyanophyceae > Nostocales > Calotrichaceae > Calothrix > Calothrix sp. CBUCES-K 9914. The sequence goes on along the minus strand of NZ_JBXXZH010000002.1, from coordinate 71,540 downwards.
TGATAAAGATACAAACTCAAAAGAAGCGCCACCATTTGTACTACGATAAAGTTTGCTGTTGGCATAATAATAAAAAGTGTTACCATCTACTTTGTCAGCCGCTAAAGGTTGACTCCAATTCCAAGGGCCAGTAAATCCATCAGGTAATCCAGATTTTTGCCAAGTAGCGCCACCATCAGTAGTTCGTAGCGCTTGACCGTTGCTGACAGTAACAACGAATAAATCTGGGTTAGTTGCTGATATTGCAACACGTGTAGGCATAGTGTTAGAGGGGAATGAAGCGAACGGTCTCCAATTTTTACCACCATCGTTAGAAGTCGCTCCTCCATAAGTATTGTTAAAACGATTACCTCCTACACGCACCATTCGTTTAGGATTCGTTTCGCTGTAGGCTATGCTATAGGTATCTTGAAACGAATTTTTACCACCCAACATTCTTGATGGATAAGCGTCGAGCTTTTCGTGATAGAAACCTTCAACATCGCTTAAACCACTTAATAACGGCGCCCCTGTAGGTGGTGAAACCAAGTCGAAAGTTACTACCTCTTCATGTCCTTGTTGATAGTTTTTCCAAATAACTTGGTTGCTATCTATATTATCCGTTCGCCAAACACCATACCAGTCAGTCATCCAAACTCGTTGTGGAACATTTGCGTCAAATTCTATCGCTGCAACAGAGGGATTTGAGGTCATATAATCTGACCACCAATGAACACTACTAACTGTCTTACGGTTTTGAAGTTTCCAGCTATCTCCCCCATTCAATGAGCGGTAAATTTGTAAGGATTTTTCGGTTAGAGTACAAACAAGAATATCATCTGGATTGAGTGGATTTACTGATATCGCGTTGAATGCAATCTGATTATTGAAGGGAGTTATGTTGCTCCACTGACCGCGCGAGTATTTACTCACTCCTTTACTATGTGTCACATACAATACTTTATTAGAAGCAACTACCAAACGATTAGTTTGACTTAGACTATTAGGGTTGAGATTATCTGAAAGCTTATTCCAAGTGGCGCCGTTATCATTCGATTGGTAAATGCCATCATCATAAACTACCGCATAAACCTCATAAAGAACATCCTTGTTAAATACTATTGCTGTTATTCCGAAATTATCTTTTAGTTTTCCCGGAAATGCCTTAACTTGACCCCAAGTTTTGCCAGCATCAGATGATTTCCATAACCCGTCTTTGCGTGAACCAAATAAAATCATTTCCGAATCAAACGGATTAATTGCGAGTCGTTCACCTGTCCAGCGTTGACTCTCATTCCCACCCATCTTTAAATCTATATTCAGCTTCTTCCAAGTTTGACCTTGATTTGTTGATTTAAAGATAGTACCTTTATGCTCCCACCAATCACTTGTATATTTACCTACAGCAATGTAGAGAGTATTAAGATCTTTTGGGTCAAGTGCAATTGCTTCCCCTCCATAATAATTTAGTTGAGCTAGAGGAAAGTGGTCTGTTAACGGTATCCAGCTTTGCTTAGTTGAATTCCAACGATAAAAACCACCAATATCGGTTTTGATATATACTAAGTCACGCTTCTTGGGATGCGGGTAAATACCTGTAACATAACCTCCTCCTCCGATAGCAACGTTGGCTGTTCCTAATACAGGATTTGGGAGAGAAGTTTTAGTGTTAGTATACGAAGCTAACTCTAAGATTGGTGTTTGATGAGTTTGTTTGATTGTTTGAGATTGTCCTTTTAATAAAATAATCAAAATAATAATAGCAGCGATAGAGGAAATTTTACGTAAGTTACGCATTTTGTTCCTGCTGAATTCTATTTTTTTGGTTTGCTCCTGTAATTGATAAAGCTTGCTTCTGAATTTGTGAGTACATTGAATTGGGTAAAATACACAGAAGATAAGCTGCTGCTCCAGTAATCAAAGTTCGTCGTGGTTCTTCAAGTAAAATTTGCCAGTAGGTAGTAAGGGAACGGTGAAATAATTCTACGCTTGTCCAACCTGCTTTGAGAGTTACAGCTCGACGTGCTAAATACCTAAGTCGGTATGCAATTGCGGGTTTTTCCCACTCTTCCATTTCTTTGGGTGCAAAAGTGCGAACTTTTTCGATTAACTTATACCATGACCCCATCATTTTGTTGATATCGGCCGATAGTCCTTTGGAATTGACGCGGTAAAGAGTTAAAGCTTCTGCAATACCTTCAATTTTCCAGTTGGTCTGAATTGAGATACGTAACCAGCACTCTACATCCTCTGATTCACGGAAACTATCATCGAAATAGAAATTTTCAATTGTTCCGTAGAGGTTATCTTGGAACTTTATATCATCAAACACCCGGCGCCTGAATACTCCTGCTGAACCGTTACCGATAGGAGAGCGACACCAGAAATCCAATGGTGTTATATTGCTCAACTTTGACATTTGATAGATACCTAAAGGATTATCGTTCTCATCGATAAATATTGAACGACTAAAACTGACTCCTACAGTTGGGTTAGCTTCCAAGTGCGCGATGTGTTTCTCTAACTTGTCAGGGCGCCAGATATCATCAGCATCAATAAAGGCGATATAATTACCTTGTGCGTTGCGTATACCAGTGTTTCTGGCGCCTGCTAACCCGCGATTTTTTTGCCTAATAATTCTAATTCGATTATCGGTGAACTGTTTACAGATATCAATACTCCTATCGCGAGTCTCATCATCAATAATCAAAATTTCAATGTTTTTATAGGTTTGATTAATTACTGATGAGAGGGTTTTCGCGATGAAATTCTCGGCGCCATATACAGGAATGATGACAGAAACTTTATTGTCTAGATAATTCATTGTTTTGAGTAAATAAGACTAAGAATTGCGTAATTTTTTAATAGGGATGACAATTTGTCTTGCAAGTTGAGGTGTAATCATCCGCATTATTAGCCATTTGATGACGTAAAATATCGTTACAGGTTCAAAGATGAATTTGGGATTGAGAGAAATTGACATCCATAGTTTTTTACCAGCAATATCAATATCTCTCGTATTTTTTACATGCGCGAAGTATGTAGCTGTTAAGTAACGATATAACACAGCTAGACTTTGATTTTTTAAGTATTGGAGATGAGGAGGAACTGATTGATATATTTTATCCAAAGTTATCAGAAGGTTTTTTTCCATAACTGAAACTTTGGAAGTTGCGGAGTCAGAAGATTTTCGATAGAATACCTGCTGTTTAGGAACAACTGCAAATTTCCAATTAGCAGCTAGTCGAACATAAAACTCCCAATCTTCTCCATACTTTAAGTTGTCATCAAATCCTCCAACTAAATCAATTGCTTGTTTACGGATTAAAGGGTTTGAACCATTTGCTAAGAAATTAGCGATTAATAATTCTTGATAGACGTTTCCTTCTATGAATAAGCGGGCGCCTGGGTAAAAGGTGTTTCCTGTTTCATTCATTTCATCAGTCCAACTATAAGCTACACCAATTTCAGGATTTGCTTTGATGGCAGCTAGTTGAAGCTCTAGTTTATCTGGCGCCCACAAATCATCTGCGTCTAAAAATGCAATAAATTCGCTTTGTGCAGCTTCTATGCCTTTGTTACGAGCTGTTGAAACTCCTGAGTTTTTACATGATAAAATTTTTAGTCGTGACTCATTAATAGTATGAACTATAGCTTGAGTTTGGTCGGTTGAACCATCATTGACAACTATTATTTCAATATCTGTGAAACTTTGCCTTTGGACAGAGTTGATTGTTTCTTGTATGGTTCGCTCTGCGTTATATGCAGGAATAATTACTGATATTGTTGGCATTTGAATGTAAATAGATTGGCAATAGATGATAAACGGATGTAACGAATAAGTAATTATAAATAATTAGATTTTATTAGATTTTATTTGTAATGAATAAATTATCCGTTGCAAGAATTTTACTAAGAATAATTTAGCTATTAGTATTTGTGTTTTTCGATTTAGTAGGCTTTTTGGGTAGAGTTGAATAGATTTCCACAAATGTTCTAAAGCTGTTTGCGCTGCATGTTTATTACTCGAGCGAGTTAAACAAAGATGAGCAAGAAATTGATAGATGTATGACTTGCCTTGGTTTTTTAGATATTGCAATTCAAATGGCGCCGTTCTGAATGCTTTTTCGAGAACGAGTAGTTGGTACTTTTCCATTACGTTTATCTTGCTGGACATTGCTCCTGCGGACAAACGGTAGATTATTTGAGGTTTTGGAACAACTACGAAATGATACTTTAAGGCAACTCGTAACCAGTAGTCCCAGTCTTCACAAGATTTTAAACTACTATCAAATCCACCAACCGCGTCAATTACTTCTCGACGAAGCAGCACGTTTGAACCGCTAGCAATGAAGTTACAAACTAGCAAATTAGGAAAAACGTTTCCTTGATAGCTTGCTTTGACCCCTGGATAAAAATTCTTGCCTTCATTGTCCATGCAAGTAGTCCAACTATAAGCGGCTCCTGCATTTGGATGACTTTCGAGTGCCGCAAGTTGCAGTTCTAATTTATCAGGCGCCCACAAGTCGTCTGCATCGACAAATGATATATATTTACTAGTTGCATGAGCTATACCACGATTTCGCGCGACTGGTAATCCTCCGTTATCGTAGGAGAAAACCTTCAAACGTTCATCTTTTATTTTAGTCAGAATATCTAAAGTCTGGTCGTTTGAGCCGTCATTAATTACAATTATTTCTATATCCGATAGTGTTTGCGCTTGTATTGATTCAATGGTTTGAATAATTGTGGATTGAGAATTATATGCAGGTACTATGACTGATACAGTTGGCATATTTAAAATCTTGTTCAAGTCTGGTAAAAAATCACTATGCGAAAATTCGCTTGTCAAGCAAGTCTAAAATTTGAACGTCTTGATTGATATCGAACTTGCGAGCAAATTGAACCTTCTCGCTTAAAATTAAATCATAGTCTTGAATGGTTAATATCCGTGGATGTCCGTATTTGCTATGGCTATAATCAATGTAACGATGATGATTGTTACATATGTTAAACAAGTTGCTGTTGACTAAAATAGTTTGGATAAGGGATTCTTCAGCTTGACTCGTTTTTTTATAGTGTTGGATTAAATATTCGTTATTGTTGAACATTTGATCCAAGTAGAGAACGCACTTTCTTGACAAAGTAGTAAAGTATGAACCTCCGTAGCAAATATATCTTTGATTAAAGGGGATGTTTTTTTGAATCCAACCAACAGCCAAAGCGTAAGAAGTTTCAATTTTAATTTTTGATTGCGATGCATTAACTAAATCCTTAATTGGTTTTATTATAATTCTTTGCAAATCAGTTAAATATTGAGATGAGCGCCAGTAATGATAGAAGTAACGCTGATACCCCAATTTACTACACCAAGGATTCTTAGGGGAAAGTACATCAAAGTATTGAGCAAAAGCATCATACTGAGTATTTCTCAAAAAGTTCTCTATTTTGGGCAATGGTTGAGTCGGGTAATCTTGACCGGAAAGGTTTATCAACCAATCAAAATGGATGTTATGTTTTAGCAAAAAATCAACGCAATCAAAATAACCCTGCATTAGTGAAAAGTTTCCTAATTGGACTTGACTGTGAATGATTTGAATATCACTAAACTCTTGAAAATGTTCAGTCTTGAGGACAAATTCTTTTGAGTTGTGGCTGATAAAAATATACGATTGTGGGCTTGAAGCTTTAATTACTTTAACTAATCGGTATATTTGTTCAATGTTTTTATGGGTTTGAATCAGGTAGCAAATTTTCATATAATTACTGTAATTTGGAATGTGGCGCCAATCTTGTCAAAAAATGTTTACCATAAACTGCCAATATCGTCAAAATAGTTCGATACGGTTGTTGGAAAATTAACTTCCAATCAGATATCAGTCCACGTTTAATAAAATCAACTCCAACTTGTGAAGGAAGATTTAAACGTAAAGCTCTACGGGCAAGGTAGCGTAAATGAATACTGCGCGCGCGTAAATAGTGCAGCTTGATTAAATCTGGTGCATACTCTTTTGCCTTAGAAGCTAAAATCTCCCATCCTTGCTCCATCCGGTAAAGATTTGAAGACAAACCTCCTGTAGTGGTGCGATATCCTATTAAAACACGATTTAAACCTTGTATTTTCCATTTATTACTTGTAATAACTCGTAATAAAAAATCTAAATCCTCTGCATAATTCATTTTAATATCAAAACATCCAATTTGTTGAAAAACTTCACGCTTAATAACAAGATTTGATACCGTAATTGTTGGATTTTCATACAGAAAATGTTGAGGTTTTAAAATATTCAAGCGCGTTGTTGCAATTTGTCCAGTTGAATGACCGTTAGGAGTGAGAAATTCAACTTTTGCAAAACTTACACCAAGATTAGAGCTTCTGTTGAAACTATCTAGATGACAGCTAAGTTTTTCTGGAAACCACTTGTCATCAGCATCAATAAATGCAATATATTCGGCTTGTGAAAACTTAATTCCTAAATTGCGAGTTGCAGATACACCTTGATTTGTTTGTGAAATCAATTTAACACGGTTATCTTGCTGAATGTAATCACAAACAATTTTAGTAGTATTATCTGTAGAACCATCATCAATAACCAATAGTTCAAAATTGCTAAAAGTTTGACACAAAACCGATTCGATACTTTCCTGCAAATATTGCGATGAATTATAAGCAGGCATTACTACTGTGACTTTTGGAATCATGCTTAAGTAATTAAAATTGTCTTTTTAAGTACATATCTAGTTGCCAAAATCGAAAATATTGGCATAGCTACAGCGTGAGTTATTAAAACTGCTACTGCAACTCCAATAATTCCCCATTGCATTCCAACTAGCAAGCTAATTGAAAAAATCGAAGTAAAAATCAGATTCCAGCAAAGATTAATCCAGCCTTTATCAACTGATTGTAATAGCATTGCAGCAGCACTAGCAAAAGGACGCGGCATTGCAGAAAGACAGATAATCACTAATATAGGAATTGCCGCTCTCCATTTCTGGCTAAAAACAATTGGTACATAGAAAGGCGCCAGACTTGACTGTAATAATACAAGTGGAATTATCACCATTGCAATTGTCTTTACACTGCTAAAATATCTTGTTTTAAACTGCTGAAAGTTTTGTCTTGCGGCACATAAATGTGGAAACAAAGGCCAAACCATTGCATTAATCACATTTAAACTAATACCCAGACCCGCGTTAAAAGCAAAAAAATACAGTCCTAATGCTTCAACACCTAAAAAACGTCCAACTAAAAAGTAATCCAAATTCGCTCGAACTTTATCTAGTATTTCAGAACCAAGTATATCTTTACCAAACTTAATAATTTCCTGCCATCGCTCCAAGGTAAACTTTCCACTTGGGCGCCAAGGTTGACATCTGTAATTAACTAAAATCCATATAGGAGTGGTAAAAACTACTGGTAATACAAGTGACCACATACCAAAACCAGACAAAGCGAATATGAGGGCGATAATATTCGCAGTCATAGACTGTAAAGCATTGCATATTGCAGTTACCTTAAGCCGATTTTCTCTATTATTAAAAGCATTTTGAGTTGAGAAAATCGGTATCATCAAGTACACTAACGCAATTGTACATATTGGTAGTATTAATTTTTGCTCGTTATAGAATAACGCTAAAGGAAATGCTGCCATGCATTGAATCAAAAACAGCAACGAGCAAATAATCCAGTTTAGCCAGTAAGAAGTATTAGCTAAAATTTGAACATCTTTTTCATCAGCGTGAATAATTTTATTACCAATACCAGAGTTGAGCGTAAAAACGGTTGTAATATCTTGCGTTGTAAGGACAATAGCCGCCAAACCATAATCTTGAGTGCTTAAAGTTCGAGCCAATACTACTGTAGTCCCTAAACGAAATACGCGATTAACTAATTCGGCGCCGCCAAGCCAACCGATATTACGAATGAATTGATTCGATAGTAGATTAGAGAATTTACCATAAAAGTAAGTTTTAATTGTAGAGATTAACATTGTTTAATTTTTGTTCCCATTAATAAACCTTTATTTATAAAAACTGTCTGTGGCTTTTCTTGTAATGCAATACCAATCAAAATTAACCCAGGTAAACATAGATAACCCAATACATCAACTTGCTCCCCAAACGAAAATATTAACAATGTTAGTAAAACGCTCAAACTAGTTTTTGCAACTTGACTAGTATATGATTTAAAAATCAAATCAACCAAGCTGACACCAAACGGGAGTAAAAAAGCCATAAAACCAACAGTACCTTTAGCAAACAGTAAACCTGCCCATGTGTGATGCGAACCAATTGGTAAATTAGCTACTACTTTCGGTCCAGGGTCTTGAGTACCGTGACCCCATATTTTAGCTTCTTTCCAACGGTCTAACGCAATACGAACAAGTGCCGACCGAACTCTTGAAGAACTCGCGCGTGAAGAGCTAAATTCTTCCTTTGTATTACTCAGCAATTCGAGTAAGTTAGTGCTAAAAATTCCAGAGACGAAGCATACCAAACCACTAACAACTTGTACACCTGGTCTAAGTAAATTTTGTAAAAGCCAAACAAATACAAAGACAATTGGCAACGCGACGAATGCAGAACGTGAAACTGATACAATACTCATCGCAATGGCGCCGACAACACCAATATATCGCCAAAATAGATTTTTCTCCTCAAGTGCGAGAAAAAAATAAATATTGCCAATCAATCCTAAAGCAGGGCACCACGGTGTAAACAAGAATAAGCGTAGACTCTGAGTATCATAATCAATTGCATACAATCCCACATTGTAAAATATAGGGCCATTTTGAATCAATCGTTCAACAGGAGAAGAGTAAAGAATATCTGGCAGCTTCAACTGGTAAGCAATTAATCCAACTGGTATAGCGATTAAACTTTGTAAGCATAGTATACACACTGCTCGATATATTAATTGCGGTCTAATATTTAAGCAACCGCTCAAAATAAACAGTGCAAATACAGCAGTAGTCGTTAACCAACCAAGTGTTCCGCGTATTTGGGCATTTGTACCTAACTGAAAGTCATCAATACCCACATAAGTAGCTAATAAAATGACAAGCATACATATGCACCATAGCCAAATCTGCCAAGAGATAGATATATTTCTTTTAATCACCAACCAACAAAGAAACCAAGCGAGTAATGCAGTTGCAGGAAACAAAATTCCTAAAGCATAGATAATATATGTAAACAGTATGAAATACCAAATCAAAGATTCTTCTAAATTTAAAGGTTTCACTCTTCTTTGTGTCCTTTGTGGTTAAACTGATTTGACAACCTAATTAAACCAGTACTGAGTAAAACCGAACCAACAGCGGCGCCAAGTAATACCAAATTTCTATTAGCTCCCGTCCCTACTTCAGGTATACTAGGTGCCGATAATAATTGTATTTGTGGATAAGCAGACGAAACACTGGACTTAGCCAAGTCTAAGCGCGCGATAGTAGAAGAGAAAACAGCTTCAGCAATTTGTACATCTCGTTTTAAATCTTCAAGCTTAGATTGACGTTGCGATAAAATCTTCAAACGGTTTTCAAGTAAATTAATCTGTTGATTCAACGCTTGTACCTGTGCTTGAAGTCCTTGCTTTTCTACATCAGTTGTAACAAGCTTTTCAGATAAAACCGCTCGTTTCGGTCCAGATGACTCATTATCACTAAAATTAAGCTGGTCTATTGCCATTATGCTAAATGGACGTTGTAAAAGTATCGTAGCTCGATTAGTTATCGCCACTTCTGCTTCTTTCACCTCAGCATCTTGATTAATAACAGAAGGATGACTAGACAAGAATCTCGCTTTCAAAACTACTGATTTAGCCTTCGCTTCATTATAACTTACTAAATATTTTTGAAATAATTGGTCAGCTTGTAGCACAAAAGCATCGTTTGCTTGCTCTGAAGATAAATTCAGATTCCGCTTTAACTTTGATACACGCGCGCTTGATTGTTCTTCCTGAGCAATTAATTCTGCACGCTGCTTTCTTAACGTCTCGATATTAATTGCCAGATTACTTAATTGTTCATTAGTACTGATGCCTGAAAGAACTTTATAATCAGAAAGTTTTTGCTGTGAAGCTTTGAGTTTTTTGCGTGAACTTTCTATGGCAATTTGTAAGCGCGCGTTTTGTTGAGCAATATCTTCACTCCTCAAGCGGTTAATTTGGGAAGTTAATGCATTATAATAAGCTTGTGCTTTTTCTTGTGCTTCAACAGGTGTTTTACCTTGAAACTCAAATCGCATCAATGTTGTATTATCAACTATCTTAATTCTAGGCGCCCCGAAATCTGAAGAATTAAGATTTACCGACTTTGCAGCTAAATTTAAAACCTGTTCGCTGGTTGCGATAGCTTTATAATTTTCTCTTGGGTCATAGGATATTCCCGCATAAGCAGATGCATCTTGTGAAGTAGCTTGTCCAATTTCAGGAATATTAACGTTAGTGCTTGACGCAGAACCTAAAACGTTAATCGACCAATCGCTTATATATTTTGGCTTGGCTCGATTGATATATACTAAAGCTGCTGTCCCAATTGAAATATTACTAATTAAAAGTGTAAGTAATAAAAACACCCATTGTACTTTATTTTTTGGATTAACTGTTTTGTAATCACTTAGTAAAGCTTCATTAGAGCCAAAAGATTGATTCATAGCTATAATTATTTAATCATGATGAAGTTTCAATTTAGAAAAAGTCAATTGTAATAACTTTAATCATAAGCTACTGAAATTTCGTAAGTTTGGTCTTTATTCTTAGCATAATACCACTTTATGTTTTTACACTCGCAACACCAAAACGCTTCTAACCATTCATCGTCTAAGCAAGTTTTATTGTTGATTTTATTTTGGGATAAAACCGACATTATTGCTTTCTTCTCCTTGACTTCAACTATATCACTATTCATCGGGTATTTTTGACTGACACTATCTAGATAGCATCCATGTATTGGACAATATATCGCTCGTCGTTTAGAGCGCTTTCGGTTTCGTTCACACCTTTTCTGCAATTTTATACACTCCCTATAAAAAAACTCTCACAAATCTAGTTTATGTTTATTAAAACATCCTATATTTAGTCATAATATCTCCCTTATTTCACCATATATGTAATAATAAACACACAAAGTATTTGTGAAATAAGCTGAGATCAAAATGACCATTAAAGCCTTATTCGTATCAAGGGTACTATTGAATTTAAAATCTCTTAAATTGCTCACTACTAGTCAGAATGCACCTCATATACAAATCGGCACCCTCATTAAAAGATTATGCTTTTTTATATATCAAAGCCTGATAATTAACAGTAGTGGGTAGATGTTCTTCACAATTTACTTGTACATTGATAACAAATCTTCAACATCAGTGTTGCCAATTTGGCAATTTTTCAACATAACTGTCAACATAACTGATTTTTACCAACATACTTACCCCTGGCAACTCTCCCAAAACCAAGCCAAAATAGAATTTGGTATAGTTGAGTGGTAGGGTGGTATGAAATTAATCAAGCGAACAACGCTGTATTATCGCGAAGGGACATCTGACAAAGTTTACGAAGTTGATATATGCCAAACTGTTGAAGCACAGTACGTTGTTAACTTTCGTTACGGAAAACGTGGCGCCACTTTAAAAGAGGGTGTAAAAACAACTCAAGCTGTACCCTTAACTGAAGCGCAGCGAGTATTCGACAAGCTTGTTCAAGAAAAAACCAAAAAGGGATACCAGGATATAGCTTCAACAAGCGTATCTACTCCAACACCCACCATTGATACTCAACCAGCAGAAGCACACGAAGCCCGAAAACATGCCCGAAAAGATGTAATATTATCTCGTCTTGCCAACAACCAACCGAGTAAATGGAAATTAGAACGAGTAATATGGCGCGCGGGAGAGCTTAGAATAAAGGAAGCAGCGCCAAGTCTCATTAAGCTTATCGGTACAGGTGAGCCGTTACGCGATTATTGCATAGCTTGGGCATTAGGATATTGTGGAAGTCAAGAAACTTTACCCGTACTTATTCAGCTTTATCAAAATTCTTCCTCACCTGAGTTTGTAAGTAGAATTGCATTTGAAGCGCTGCTAAAACTTAGTGACGCGCTTACCAAAGCAGAGTTACAAGCAGAAATGATAGAGTTTTTACCAAAAAACTTACAAAAGTTAGCGCGCAACGGTTCGGCAGAAAGTTTTGCATCTGAACTTCAGCATTATTTAGCACAGGTCGATTACAAAGGCTTTACAGTTCTTGATAAAATTTATCAAATAGATAACAATCACGTTCGTCCAGCTTTACTACAAATATTACGTACAGCGCCATATCAACCAAATTACTTCAAGTATCTGCGTCACATCTTCAAAATGGCAGAGTATAGATATGATGCGGAAGTATACGGTATTTTCGCTTACCGTTTTGAAAAAGAACAGGGAAAATTCGATAATTATAATAGTTATTATGAATGGAACTCTACAACAAACAGATATGGCAGGGTTATTAGACGGCGCCATGAAGACGAATTAAAAAGTCCCACTTCAACTAAAGCTTACAGCAACCAAACTCAAGGGTACTTGCAGCGTAGAATTTGGCGTACACTCAAACAGTTAGGAGAAGACGGCGCCTTAGAATATGTAAATATGGCAGCGAGTGTCCTACTTCAATACTCTGATGCAGACGCAGAACCAATTAAAGAAACAACTTTTTATCGTTGGAACCGTTCAAACTGGAGTCGAGTTGAATTTCACAACACTTGGGATGCATACGCTAGCTACATAACTTTTAATCATATCCTTTACGAAAACAGCGTGCGTTACGAATTATACAAAAACTCCAAAGCATGGAAATGTAAAGAGGGATATAAACCAGGTACACCGGAAGCAAAACGTGAAGAAGCATTTCCTCAACTATGGGAACAACACCCACAAGTATTACTGAGACTATTACTCGAAAGTCAATGTCATCCAGTTCACGAGTTTGCCGTCAAAGCAGTACGAACATGCACTAGCTTCCACACATCTATATATATAGATAATATTATTCAACTGCTACAAAAGCCCTACGAAATCACAGCCCAGTTTGGATGTGAACTAGCGCAGTCCAAATATAACCCTCAAAAACCAAATCTTGAACTCGTCCTAGCGGTTATAAACAGCGTTTCTCAAACTGGAAGAAACGTAGCGTATCAGTGGATAGAAAACAACCGAGAATTTTTCCTGCAAAATAGCAGCTTTATTACAACTTTAATCGTCAACCCACATGAAGACACACGTAACTTCGCCAAAAAACTACTAAGTGCAACAGTACTGAACGACACAACCGCACGAGTATTGCTTGGAAGAATCATTATAGAGTTGTTAGGATTTACACCTGAAATACCCAGCGAAATTACCAAAGAAATTACTGAAACCTTACTTATCAGCTTTGCTCCCCAACTGCGAACATTAGGTATGAGTGTAATCAATGACTTATTAACACATCCAATATTAGAAATACAAGAATTCGGCGCCCGTATTTTACTCAACCATCAAATAGGCGCCGAGAACTTACCTGCTGATATCATCGAATCATTGCTTGCATCGCAATACGAAACATTGCGAGTAATAGGTATCCGGTTATTTGGACAGTTACCCGATGCCAAACTAATAGAAGACAGTACTTTAATTATTGCAATAGCAGTAAGTGCCAACCTAGAAATACGTAACGCCATCAAACCAATTATCCATCGATTAGGCGCCGCGTATCCAGGCTTCAAACTAGATATAGTGCATGAACTAATCGAAATTTTACTCACTCCCGAACAACACGAAGGAGTCCATAACTACTTGTTACATCTTCTGGAAGAATTACCAAACTGGATGACAAGTATTAATAAAGACACAGCATTAACCTTACTTAAAGCCAAATCATCAGCCTCACAGGAACTTGGAGGACTATTACTTCAAGCTAACTTAACTACATGGGTATCTCAATTTACAACGAGTGAAATCGTTCAACTGAGCAACCATGAAATAATAGCAGTTCGACAAGCAGCGCAACAAATGCTGTCGCAAAGCATAGAAAGACTTCGTAACAACCCTCAAGAACTTGTTGTTGCAGTAAAAACATTAGAAGCCAAATGGCAAGACACGCGCGACTATGCATTTAACATATTTACCACCCAATTTGGCGCCCTTGACTTCACACCTCAAGTACTAATCTCCATCTGCGACAGCGTTCGGGAAGAAACCAGAAAACTCGGTAGAGACTTACTAACACAAAACTTCCAAACCCAAGACGCAGAGCAATACCTGCTCAAATTTAGCGAACACCCCTCCTCCGACATGCAAACGCTAGTCACCAACTACCTAGAAAACCACGCTACCGACAACCCCGAACGCCTACAGCAACTAACACCGTACTTTACGACAGTACTATCAAACATCAACCGTAGTCGAATAGCCAAACAACGCATCTTCAAATTTCTGAACATCGAATCACAAAAAAGCGAAAAAGCAGCGCAAATAGTAGCCGACATAATGACCCGTCAATCCCTAACAATAGCAAAACAAGACAAAGCCACCACCCTACAAATAATGCTAACAATCCGTAAAAAATACCCACACCTCCCGAGTCCCCTCCATATCCTTACACCAACCGAAACCAGAACCTAAACTCTCTTTCTTCTTTTCTTCCCTTTGTGTCCTTTGTGCCTTTGTGATTCAATCCTTTAATCAACAAAACCAATGCAATTCAACTACACTTACAAAAACAACACAACCGTCCAAGAAAATGGTGCCAACACCCAGATGTCATTTTCACCCGATACCACCCGTCCTCCCACATACTTCATCGGCGAACTACGACAAAACATAGCATTTCGCGAAGCAATAAGTGCCTTACACGATGTCGTCATCTCCGACCTACGCTTTAAACCCAAAGATAAAACAGCGTATAAAGAATGGCGCCAACAACAAGAAGACCTAAACTGGGACTTAACAGCAGCAATGCGACAAGATGTAACAGCAAAAATCCAAACCCTGCAACAAGAATACAACCAACTAACCAAGGAAAGTTACGAAAGACTGGCGCCATTTTATGCAGCCAGACAAAAATACTTTAACTATATTTACGAAAAAGACCGAGACGCATGGTTTGTCCTCGACCCAGTAATCACAGTACATCCCGACGAAGTCTTCTTTGAATGCTTTAGTATAGACGAATCAAGTTATGGGCGCCTGAGTGCCAGTTACGAAGTCTTCAAAAACATTAACGAATTTGCCTGTGGAACAACCAACGTAGACTACTCAGCAGCACTATACGAAGAATTTCAAAAAATCCGTACCTATAAAACCACCGAACTAAAAGTAGATCCATCCGGGTTTGAAGTCGAAACCACCAACGAAGCAGCATACAAAGAAGTAAAAATAGACTTACCAGACACTTGGGTACGGGGGTTCCTGCAAGTAAGTTCCGCAATGTGCTTACCAACAACTCAATTCGATCTACATCCAACCGATGTGTATAATATGTGTTTCATACTGCGGCGCCATAAAGAAAAACAAGGCCCCCGCAGTATGCGCTACCATCTCGAACCGGGAAAACCCATCCGTATCGTATTTGAACCGTGGAACATCGAAGTAACCTGTCCTCGTTCACCCTACCTTGGTTCAGAACCGCAAACAATACGAGTATGGGGACGTAGGCGCCTACATATATTAGAACGTCTCATACCCATCGCCAAAAAATTCACCGTACATTTACTAGGCACAGGGATGCCATCATTTTACATCGCCGACCTCGGCGACATGTCATTTACCCTAGGACTATCAGGGTGGACAGCAAACGACTGGTCAACATCAGGAAACTTTGACTTAATGGCGCCGCGTGCGGATGTCGATGAATGGACACAAAAGCAAATATTTAACGCACTGCGTGAAAATTGGGTAGAAACAGCAGATGATTTATCAAAAAGATTAAAACTAAGTCGCGCAGCCATAACAGGAGCATTAAGTGTTTACACACAAGCTGGGCGTGTAATATACGACTTAAAAAAACAAGTCTATCGCATTAGAGAACTTAGTCGCGACCCTTTACCAATGGATAGATTGCGCTTCGCCAACGAACGCGAAGAAAGCGCTACAAGGTTTATAAGTAAAAATGCCGTCCAAATAACATCAGTCACCGACAGCAACAATAGATTGACAATAGAAGGTAGCGTAAAAGACAAGCAAAAAACTTATACACCATCTTTGACGATTGATAATGACGAGCGTATAATTGGAGCAGAGTGTACTTGCAACTGGCACCAGCAAAACAAACTGTTCAAAGGACCATGTGAGCATATTCTTGCGCTACGAATGCAAAATAGTCGTGGGCGCCAATAATAAAATAAATAGTTGTGTAAGCGCGCTGGTAAAAAATCCTTGCAAACTGGGCGGTGTATCGCCGTCCGTGCATATAGTCTAAACGCGCATCACTAGTCTACTCTTGACTGTGCGGTCTTACAGTACTACCCGGTATTCCGGTTTGACTTTTATAAAGTGAATGAACCGGGTAGTACTGTGACCGCTTGAGTTGAGTAACCTAGTCCCCAGAGATTTACGAAGGGAAACCAGCGCGATTTTTTTATGCTTATATATTGCAAACGGTTAACAACCACCGTAATAAGTAGCAAAACAGCTATCAATATGAGAATCAAGCTTAATCAAAGCATCCCAAGACTTGGCGCCAATAACACCATCAGCAACCAAACCAGAATGTGCTTGAAAATCCTTAACAGCTTGAACAGTCAAAGAACCAAACACAGCATCAAAAGCACCATTATAAAAACCAGCACCAGACAAAGCTTGTTGAACAGACTTTACAACACTTCCAGTGCTATTTAACCGCAAAACAGGTAAACTAGCGGCGCCATCACAGATAAAATTCCAAGTAGCAGCATCCGTGATACCACTTACATTGATAAAACCAAGGCATTGTAAATATCTAACAGCAGTCTCAGTCTCAGAACCAAAATCAGCATCAACAGCAATTTCTAAAGCAGGTGTATAAATTGTTGCCAAACGTTGATTAAGACGCTTTTGCATCTCCTTAACATCTTGACCATTATTACCAAGTCTTAAAGTAGGTTTAAAAGTGGGGCATTGAATAGCAGTCATGTTTTTAATCTCTTGTGAGTGTGATTTACATAACTAAGCTTCAGCCACCATCGTAAGAATTCCAGAATTTTCTTATCACCCTTAAGAGTACTTTCCTAACCATTAAGTACTGTATGGACAATTCCAACCTTTCATATGTCAACAAAATTATTTTTTCTCCACATCTACCCAAAATCGAGAAACTGCGAATAAACTGGAAAAAGCTTACGCTTTTTTCTGTGTTTGCTTATATATATGTGTATCTTTAACATTTAACTCACATTCTCCCCTAACTCGTAAGGTGCGTGACGCTACTAAATCATTAGTGTTGTTTCACAATAGTTATAGCGTCACGCACCCTACCTTTTAACTCAGCACTCAGCACTCAGCACTACCATGTCCGATCAACCTCGTACTCGTCAGGAACTCTACGACCGTATTCGTCAAACTGGGAAAGACGAATTTATTCTTGAAGAAATGATACGTTTTGGCTTTTGGGCGCCTCAAGGTACAATACCCTCTGACCCAGCGGATGAAATTCGGCGCCAGGGAGAAATTAGGGGCGAGTTAGAAGCACTACGTCAAGAAAGCAGTCGGCTTCGCAATGAAAAAGAATTGCGGAAACAAATGCTCAAGCAGCGTTTGGAAGAGTCGCGACGCAAACAAAAGGAAACAAAAGAACGGCGCGAAAGAGAACGACTTGAACGCGCGGCAGCATGGCAAGAGAAAAAACAAAACGATATTATCTACCTTGGGGAAGATGTATCAGGAGGCTTAAACAACACCGAAGCAAATATCGAACGCCTACAAAGTAATAATTTACCTCTTTGTAATACAGCCTCAGAAATAGCCCAAGCAATGGGAATAAGTATTGGTAAGCTGCGTTTTCTCGCTTTCAACCGTAAAACTTCCACAATTTCGCATTATATTCGTTTCAAAGTTCCAAAGAGAACAGGTGGAGAAAGATTAATTTCGGCGCCAATGCCAAACCTTAAGCAAGCGCAATACTGGATACTAGAAAATATACTGAACAAACTCGAAGTACACGATGCAGCACATGGGTTTCGTCAAAATCGTTCCATTATAACCAACGCAACACCTCATGTTGGCGCCAATGTGATTATAAACTTTGACCTTAAAGACTTTTTTCCATCAATCTCTTACAAACGTGTCAAAGGATTATTTCAATCTTTTGGTTACTCCGAAGCAGCAGCAACTATTTTTGCCCTAATTTGTACTGCTGCCGACATTGAACAAGTCGAACTTGATGGTAAGACATATTATGTTGCCCTAGATGAAAGACATCTTCCCCAAGGTTCACCAGCAAGTCCAGCAATTACAAACTTACTCTGTCGTCGTTTAGACAGACGTTTACAGGGTATGGCAGAAAACATTGGATTTACCTATAGTCGTTACGCCGATGATTTAACCTTCTCAGCATCAGGTGAAAATCAACGACATATATGTAATATCCTCAGACGTACAGAATCAATAGTAACCCACGAAGGTTTTAATATAAATCACGACAAAACGCGCGTTCTGCGTAACACACACCAACAAGAAGTCACAGGCATTATCGTCAACGACAAACTAAATATATCCAAAAAAGTCCTAAAGAAATTTCGTGCCACTTTATATCAAATCGAACAAGAAGGACTTCAAGGAAAACACTGGGGAAACTCCCATAATACACTTTTAGCAATCACTGGGTTTGCCAACTTTGTTGCGATGGTAAACCCAGAGAAAGGCGCCGAATTTCAACAGCAAGTTCAACGCATTAAAAACAAACACAGGAAAAAGGGCAAGAAGGTGTGAGAGTTCGTAGTAAGCACTTCAGTGCTTAAATTAAACACTAAAGCACTTACCACAAACACCCTTTAACTAACCTTAGTCTTCCATTCCGGCCCAGCATTAATCACCGTACTTTCCGAAACAGTAGTACCATTCATGAACCAAAGGGTATTATCACCACTATTAGGATTGCGCCAGAAAATATCGGTCTTGCCATCATCATTAAAATCAGCGATGGTATATTTTAACGATGGGTCAGTCTTAGATAAAAACGCAGAAGTCGAAATAGCAGAGCCATCCATTAACCAAGCAGTATTTTCTCCAGTTTTCTCATTCCGCCAGAAAATATCGGTTTTACCATCACCATTGAAATCACCGATATCAGCTTTCCAATCAGAACCCACCTTATCTAAATCACTGCTAAACAGCAAAGTGCCATTCATCAACCACATTGATGTATCACCTGTATTTTTGTTCTGCCATAACACATCATTTTTACCATCACCATTAAAATCACCTATTTTATAATCCCAAGTTGCGTCCATTTTTTGTAAGAACGAACCAGAGAAATCAGTACCATTCATTAACCATACAGCTGTTTCTGAAGTTCTCTTGTTTGTCCAAAACAAATCGGTTTTACCATCACCATTGAAATCAACTATAGTTGGTTTCCAGCCCAAATCAGTTGTTGTAGTCAAATAAGCTGCAGTAGTGACATTATTGCCATCCATCAACCAAGTTGCATTTTCGCCCGTTGCATTATTGTGCCAAAAAGCATCACTTTTACCATCGCCATTAAAATCAGCAATATCCAAATCCCAATTCGAGTCTATATTTTGCAGTTTAGTTGTACTGGCAACATTGGCGCCATCCATCAACCACAAAACATTTTCACCCGTCTTCTTATTGCGCCAAAAGATATCGCTCTTAGCATCACGGTTAAAGTCCCCTAGCTTATAATCCCAGTCGGAACTCATACTAGGCACAAACTTCGCATCAGAAATATTTTTGCCATCCATTATCCAAATTGCGGTTTGACCAGTCTTATCATCGCGCCATAATAAATCTTTTTTTCCATCCCCGTTAAAGTCACTATATGTAGCTGGGTTACTGAAAATCGAATTAGGGTTTGGGTTAGAAAGAGGTATGTTATACGCTTGACTAGATATATCCTCAGAACCCGAAGATTTACCAAAATCAAAAGAAAAACCCGGTTTGTCTACATTAATAAGGTCATTTTTGGGTAAAAAGGCGCCTACAGAATCAAGATTCCCAAAAGGTGTATTCATAGATAGTGTGGAAGAACTCATGACTAATTTTGTGATAAATTTTCAATAATTTTTAACTCTTTTGACTCAATAATCTGTCAAATCTTAACACGCCTTATTTTTGTAAAAGTAGCGTAAATATCATTTTAAAACTCAAAATCCCGACTTTAAAATGCTTTGTCGGGAATCTTATTTGTTATAATTATATAACTGTTGTCTTCCATTCAGGAGGAGCATTAGATACTGTGCTTCCCGAAGCTGTTGTACCATTCATAAACCAAATCGAGTTGTCACCAGTAGTGGGATTACGCCAAAAGATATCAGTTCTTCCATCTCCACTAAAATCACCAATAGTGTACTGTAGCGATGGGTCAATTTGTGGCAGGAATGCAGAAGTTGCAATAGACGAACCATCCATTAACCAAGCAGTATTTTCTCCAGTTTTGGTGTTATGCCAAAATACATCGGTTTTACCATCACCGTTAAAATCGCCAATACTATCTGTCCAGTCGGCGCCCATATTATTTAAATTGCTGCTAAACAGGAAAGTTCCACTCATCATCCATACAGAAGTATCACCTGTAACTTTGTTGTGCCACAATAAATCACTTCTGCCATCACCATTAAAATCGCCTGTTGTATAATCCCAAGAAGAGTCCATTTTTTGTAAGAACGTACCATTCGAGTTAGTACCATCCATCATCCATACTGCTGTTTCGGTTGTGGCACTATTTCGCCAAAAAATATCACTCTTACCATCTCCATTAAAATCAACTATGCTAGGAGTCCAAGACAAATCTGTTTTAGCTAGATATGCTGCGGTTGTCACCGTGGTATTATCCATTAACCAAGTAGCATTTTCACCAGTTTTAATATTATGCCAAAAAATATCGCTCTTACCATCACTATTAAAGTCAGCAATGTTCAAATTCCAGGCAGGATCAATAGTTTGTAATTGAGTAGTATTTGTAACATTATCACCATCCATCATCCACAATACATTCTCACCCGTTGTGGTATTGCGCCAAAAAATATCACTTTTTCCATCGCGATTAAAATCACCTAATTTATATTGCCAATCAGCACTCATTTTGGGTAAAAACTTAGCATCCGTAATATTACTACCATCCATTAACCAGATTGCTGTTTCACCTGTTTGACTATTACGCCATAGTAAGTCTGTTTTTCCATTCCCATTAAAATCAGCGTGTGTGGCTGGACTACTAAAAATAGAGTTAGGATTTGGGTTAGTTCTTGGTATATTATATGCTTGATTTTCAACGTCATAGTCAATTGTTTGACTAGGATTTGATGAACGCAAAAAATCATTTGTATAACTAGTTTTATTTACATCAATGAGGCTGTTTTGTTGAAGAGTATTATTTACAGAATATATGTTTGCCGAATAAATAGGTGTAGATAAGCTGGAAGCATTCATAATAATTAGGAGTATTTTTAGATGTTTTATGTTGTATTACATGCTATTCATATTCTTTCAAATCACGGTGTACAAGTGCAGGAGATATGCGCTTAAATACCGATTATTTTGAAAAACGACAAATAATTTTTGTAGAGACGCAGCGATTAAACCACGTCTCATACAAATTTATGTAGCTAAAAAACTACGCAGTGTACCAACCAACTGGAGTAGTATTCACAGCAGTGCTAGTGCCATCTCCAGACCAAATTATATTTTCACCAGTCTTAGTATTGTTCCAGAACAGTTCGGTTTTACCATCACCGTTGAAGTCACCTAAGCTAGATGTCCAATCAGAACTCATAGTTGGTAAAGCAGTTCCAGTTGCATTGGCGCCATTCATTACCCAACCTAGATTTTCACCAGTAGATACATTACGCCATAGCACATCAATCTTTCCATCATTATTTACATCACCGAAGGAATATTTCCAATCAGAACCGGCGCCTTGTGTAGGTAAGTCAGCTGCTGTAGCATTAGCACCATTCATCAACCAAGTTTTATTTTCACCTGTTTTGGTATTGTGCCAGAAAATATCAGTTTTCATGTCACCGTTGAAGTCACTAGCAGATAACTGCCAATCAGAACCAGCACCAAAATTCGCGAGCGCAGTACCATTAGCTAGCTGAGTACCATTCATACTCCACAAAGAATTTTGACCTGTTGCAGAATTATGCCAAAGTAAATCAGTTTTACCTGTACCATCAACACTTACAACAGTAGAAGTCCAATTAGCATCAGTTGTTGGTAACATAGCAGCAGAAGCAACATTTGTACCATCCATTACCCATGCAGCATTTTCACCCGTACTCTTGTTGTGCCAAATTAAATCACTCTTACGGTCTCCATTAGTATCCCCAACAGTAAAATCCCAATTTTTATCTGTAGTTGGCAGTGCAGTACTAGCAACTATATTTCCACCATCCATTACCCAGGCTTCGTTTACTCCAGTATTTTTATTACGCCAAATTAAATCAGTTTTACCGTCACCATTCAGATCTGCGATTTTGTAATCCCAGTCAGCACCGCGCGATGGTAAAGCTACTCCTTGAGGATTGGCGCCATTCATCATCCAAATAGCAACTTCACCCGTTTGCGAATTGCGCCAAATTTTATCAGTCTTACCATCACCGTTAAAATCAGTGTTGATAGCTGCACTACTAAAAATTAGGTTGGGATTAGGGTTTAAGCCTTGAGACTCAACTGATTGTGAAGAACCTTTTAAACTTGAAACATTATTCGAGTATAAACTTTCATCAAAACTATTTTTACCCTGAGTATATATTGAAGCACCAGTACCAGTAGAAAGCTCTGTGGATTTTGTCGAATCAAACATAGATTAGTTATTGTCAACAATGTTCATCCCCCTTTTTATTATTTATTTGCAATTAAAAGTGTTACTTCAGAACATCCAAAGCCCTTTTCCACTTTTTTCAGTAAATTATATTGTTTATCAATAACAATGTTTATTTGTGAAATATTCCTAATTATTTGATTTATAAAAGCAGATATTAATAAAGTTAACTTCCAATACTACTCGGTTAAGACATTTTCCTAAAATACGATCCCCCTAACCCCCCCCTGATAAGCTACCGAACCCACAATTGAGAGGCGCCTTTACCTGCACGCCGCTATTTAGTGTTACCTAACAACTGCGGCACCTCTCGTTTGCATTATTACTTTTTACTATGCATCTTGGTAGTGGTTGCCAAGAAAATTGGCAAATTCTTGGGGATTAGGTTGGGGAATACCGTTGAGTTTGGAGAAAGCAATGATTTCAATCGCGATTTTTAGGACTAGATCAGTAGTTTGAGTTACGTCTGCTTTGGGAGTGATGTTGCTTAAGAAAGAAAGAAAGCCAATTTTTTCACCAACTTTGTTGGCTAAAGCAGCTGTTGCCATTGCCGTATCTGCTTTATCAATGGTTTGATACAGTTTAACGGCTGTTTGGTAGCCTTGTTGTGGGTCATTATATAAACTAACAGCGTGAGCGCGAATTTTCTGAATTACATTAGCATCGGTTTCTCCTGTAATCGTGCGGATACTATTGTCAAATCCCAGCAGATTATTCCACTGACCTGGTGCAATAAAATCAAGAGCCTTTAATACTTTGACGGTAATATTGTCATTGGGTAACTTGTCAACCAATTGAATTATTGATTTATCCATAGCCAATTATCAAATTCCCACATAGTGTTTGCTTTTACAATCGGGTTCAGGTATACCTGGAAAGTTATGCAAGCATTAACTGAGCCATATTGCTAGAATTCCCCCATATCGCAGCAAAGTAACTTTTTCTCACAAATTTTAAGATTTATTACAAACGTCCTGTTTAATGCTCAATGACCTGTAGATTGGGAGAAAAAGCGTGATAAAAACTTCGGAGCGTGTAAGTAAAAGCTCAGTTGCGGGCAATAATCCGGTAGCTAAAATAGCTATTAGTGGTTCATGTCAATAGTTTTGGTGTGATATATTTTTTACCACAGAGACACAGAGAAACAGAGATAAGAGTTAAGAGAGTTCTAGTTCGGCGCCTACACCCCAAATTTAATGACACGAACCAAAGCGTGGTCTGTGTCAGTAGTTTTGGTGTGTAGGGTGCGTCAAAGCTATTACAGTCTTCAATAAAACGAAAGATCATGTGCTTTGACGCACCATCCATTAGTCGGTGCGTGACGCTACAAGTCTTGTCGTAAATAGTACAATTTTTCTGTGGCGTCACACACCCTACCATACCGTAACGGTAGGCGCCAACATACCAAAATTAATGACACAAACCACCAGTTAAAGGCAGAGTAATTACTGGGGGATATAAAAAACAGCCCCAGTAATTTGGTGAGGACTTTGAGCGTTTACTAATAACTGACATCTTGCACCTCTACGTATTAATTCTTGATTGTAAACATATATGTGTTTAATAATACTAACGCGCATAGTCCATTTTAATGGACTTTTGCTATTAGCAAGCGTGACTTTTAGTCCTAGGCGGGTATGAGCGTAGTTATAGACTCTGCAATTAATAATATTACATGCCAGAATATAGGTGCAAGATATAAGCCTCCGACTGGCGCCCCAAGCGCACCAGTAAAATATGAAACTAGCACATTTTTTGGAACCCTTACTATATATGGATTATTTGAATGTGCAAGTTAGGAGATAAATCAATCATTACCAATAACAGAGGAAGCATTTGAGTTTGGTAAAATTGACAGTGCGTTAAATTTTCGGCGTTGCTTATATGCGGGATGAACTAGCGCTTGGAACTATTAATAATTGGTTAGAAATTGGGCAAAACATCCCATGATTCAGCAACGCCAAATTTTCAACCACTTACTGAAACTCAGATAGTCGAAAAAAGCCTTTCGGAGCTTTCAACTAACTAGAAGTGACTGTAAGCCTTGACAATAAAAGAAAATTATCGATTGGAATTAAAATTTAGCACGCTATGTACGCAAAAACCAACTTATTGAGCCGATACGGCGCCTAGATACCCAACATAAATATTAGCGTTTTTGTTAGGTACTGTTCCTCCACCCAACCTACAGTTCATCCGTTACATCCGCTTTTATCCGTTGCCAGGTTTTTCCAATTCAAATTTTATACACAACTCATTAAAGTTTACTTCGTCTACAGTAAAATTTAGCGCCACTACTCAGCTTATAACTGTAGTTTTAATTCATACAATGCTGTCGGATAACAGTATCAAAAGCATCTATTTGCAACTGCAAGAGTGTTTTTTCTGAATAATAACTTATAAAAATATGAACAAAGCTAATGCTCTCTTCAAGATTTATTAATAAAGTATATTATTAGATTCAACTTATTAGATAATAAAGACTGGGCGAGAAAATAAACCCAGGTTGTGTATCTGTCAAAATTCAATGACAAAAAACCCATTTGACCAGTTTTCAAAACAATTCTTCAAAGAATGTCTATCACCTTTGGGTGAAGTAAAAATCAGCGAGGAAATACCTGGGGAACCGAGATTTGTTGATATTTGGTTTATCCCATCAACTCAACCACCTGTAGAGGACTTACCAGATTTGGGTATTTTAGCTTCAATAGCTGAAACACCCTGTTTGTTAGAACCGTTCCGCAAGCAACCAACAGAATGGGAAATCCGCAGTTGCGTTGGAAAATTAGTTCACCTAGAAGCAGAACTGCGACGTGAAAGTAAGCGAGATGAGGACACAATATCTAAGGATGAACTGCCACGGTTGTGGATTATATCAACCACTTTTTCCGATGAACTGTTAAATAAACTGCCTGCTCATAGAGACCCGAATTGGCCAGAGGGTATTTATTTTTGGGGAGAAGTACTTTTGACAAGAATTGTTGCTATTGACAAATTACAGCGTATTCCCGAAACACTGTGGTTGAGAATTTTGGGTAAAGGCTTGACTCAGAAACAAGCTGTTGACGACGTAGTAGCTTTACCGAAAGGTAATCCCAAACGTTCCAAAATTTTATCGCTACTTTACACTTGGAAGATTAACATAGGAATAAGCACAGAAAATGACAATGAAGATAAAGAAGAGTTACTTATGAATTTATCACAAGCTTATTTGGAATGGGAGCAAGAAACCGTAGAGCGCGGTAAGGAGATTGGCAAGGAGATTGGCAAGGAGATTGGCAAGGAGCAGGGACAACGCCAAGTTGTGGAAAACTTGCTTATATTTCGCTTTGGTTCGCTAGACCCAGAACTAGAAGCAATTATTCCATACGTCTTAGCACTATCTCCATCAGAATTTACCCCTGTGTTAATGCAATTGTCGCAATTGTCGCGCGAGGAACTAATTACCAGATTCGTCACCCAAAATTAACAATTGTAGGTTGGGTGTAAACGGAGTTTTCCCGCAGGGTAGGCGCCTCGATACCCAACCTATACCCATCAATATTTGTTGCTTAATTATGTTAAAGTCGGCGCCACTTCATAAATTCGATAATCATTTGGTGAGTACTGGTATTTATCCTTGTGAATTGTTGTTTCCTTTATCCATACGTATTTCCAAGACTCTAATTCCTTTCCATACCGCTGCTTTCTTAAATGCGCTTGGCTGCCATGAGGTAAAATTAACTCATTGTCAACTTCTTGAGTGAGAATACCTTCATTATTGGCGCCAAACCGACCGAGAGCATTATGTAAGTCGGTAAGTAAACGTTCCCTAAGCGCGCGGATAGTACTCGATAGTTTTGACTTTGCTTCGGGGGTGAGGTAAGACATAAAGGAGTAATGAGTGCTGAGTTGTAATTGTATCGTGAGTGTGGGTAAATTTGGCAACGGATGGTAAACGGATGTAACGGATAGATTGTTTATTATTGGAGTTGGTTATTTTATGAGAGTCTTTACAGATGAACTAGATTATTCGGATTATCATGTTTACACTTACGAGGGACAAGATTTTACGGGTATTGAGGCGCGAGAATTTCGCGTCGGGTCAGCTATTAGCAGAAAATTCTTATGTGGATGGTATTTTACAAGGAATTTCAAGGGAATGGTATAAGAGTGGACAGATGCACTACGAATATTACTATGAGTCAGGAGCTTTAGATGGTTTGTGTAAAGAGTGGTATGAAAGTGGAAAATTAAAAATAGAATGTTTATACAAGCACGGTATTATTGTTAGTAAAAAAGAATGGGCTGAAGATGGAAAGCTGATTGAAGAATATCAACTTAACGAAGATGATCAAAGTTTTAAATTATTAAATAAGTTAAGTAAATTGAAATAAAATCTCACAGCCTACAGTTTACAGAGAGTAATGTCTAAACCCAGGAGAGCGAAACCCTATATTTATTTACTTGTCGCGATTTGAGCAAATATACTACTATACAATGCCATAAATTTTGACTCTTCAATTGGCGCCTTGCAGTAGAGCTTAAAAAAGAGGCAGAAAATTTATTGTTAGAGCAACTGGCATCAAAAGAGGCGCCTCTAATACTAGGACACATAAACTTTTTTACAGAATTTGACGTATGTTTTTATCGCTACGATTTAGTTACAATCAGAGTCGGTGCGTGACCTACAAGTTTTATTACTACGCTCAAATCATTTCAAGGTGTCACGCACCCTACCCCAATGCGTGTTGGCGCCTCCAAATGCGTGAAATCGCGACATTCTATCGTAGGGTGCGTAACGCCATAACAATCTTTCAACGAAGCGAATAATCTCATAGCGTTACGCACCTTACTTACTCACCACTTCAAATGGAATCGACATCACAGCTAACTTCGTAGTATCAACCCCACGTTCTCCATCAGGAAGTTGGATATTATCAGCACTAGTTCCACTACGAGTGCTTCTGTCTAAATCATCAAGTAGACTATTGGTTAAGTCTAAAAATTGGTCTCCGGTTGCTGTAATGAAGCTGCGTTTACCAGCTTGTCCTTGGGCATCTGCGATTGCTTGGAGTTTATCGAGTAAATCGTGTAATGGTGTTGGACTGGCGATAATAAGTATTTCTGAAAAGCCGAGTGGCTCGCCAATTCTTATCCTTGTTCCGCTACGTTGATGTTCGGTTGTAGGAATTAAGACTTTAGTTCCTGTTTCGATTGATGCGGCTAATATGGCTTCTTCCGTCCGATCATAGGGAAATAGAACACCCATGTCTCCGGCGCTATCTATGCCTAAAATACTGACATAAAGAGGTACTGATTCTTGATTATGAACCTGGAAAGCTATTATTGTGTTCAAGGGTAATTTTAGTATACCTGAGTCGGAAATATTTACTGGTTTGGTTGGTGTTGATTGGTTTCTATTATCATTATCTAGTTTGGCACCACGAGGTGTAAAAGTCTCGGCGAGAGGTTTTTGACTATCAGCAATAATCATGGAAACAGAAATACCGATTTTTGATGTATTTTGATTACCAAGAAGATGTTTGACCATTCTCCCAGCCCAGAATGATGTCAGTTTTGATTGTAAACGTTTAACTGCGGCAATTACTGTTTCTCCGGAATCGTCAAAGGAGTTAACAATAATTGCATCTAAGGTAGGCGTAAATAAACCCAAACTACCCACGGGAGGAAAATTTGGTATATTTTGTTTCTGTAATTCCTGATATTTGGCTTTAGTCATGCGAGCAAATATATACTGCACTTCCTTTTGTCTCAGGGGTAGGGCTTCGATACTAGGTATTGCTTGTAGTGCTTGTTTTGCTTGAGCAATAGTATTACTATCAAGAGAACTATCATCAAGTCCGATTTTTAAAGTAATATTTTTGGGGATAGTACGGATACGTTCTTGTAAAAGAGTTCCTATTGCTAATGGGGTTTGTGTGCGTGTGGTGTTGAGCAATTTTGCCTTTGCAGATAATCCCTGACGCGATTCAATTTGTACTTGTCCCCGTGGTTCTCCTTTTTCATCCACAACTGTTAATATTGCACTTTTGTTAAAACCTTCTATACTTTGGGATTCAATTCCACCCAACCATAAATTTACTTGGTTGCCATTTACACCCGTGACTACGGCTTCTGCGGGAATTGGTTTAGGTGGCAAAAAGTATAATGGAGAATTGAGATTTTTAATGTTCCTTTCTATTTCTGCTTCTTGAGAACCGCCTGTGTTAAATGCTAAAATCTCAGCTTTGCTTCTAACACCTGCAAAAGTTTTTGCAAAAGGTTCATTTCTATTTAGCTGCCACAGATATTGAGTTAAAGCGTATGTAAAAGCTCCAGCGCTAAAGTCACTAAATTGACCATCCACAGCGAATTGATCGCGTTTGGCAGCTGTAATTACGATTCCCTTAGCAACGTTTTGGCGCCGTTTGTTGAGAAATTCTGCTTGTGAAAGTTTGGTTTCCCTCAACAATCTTTGCTGTTCTTCATATTCTGCTTTACTGGGTAAGAAATCACTGCCACCATCGCGCGAACGAACCGCAAAATTTCCCCGTTTTGTTCCCCCTGAGTGACAGGAATCTAATACTACAGTAACGTTTTCGGTTTGCAATGCGTACATGAGTAAAAACAGGGTGTGTCCCATAATATCTTGCACTACACCACCATTGGTCGGTAAGGAACTATCAACAGGTACTATTGTACCGTTAAGCCCATCGGGCATATCTTTGTCTTCATCTTTTACGCGCGAACCATGTCCGGAGAAGTGGAATACCACTACATCACCGGGTTTGGCTTGCTTGATGAGGTGTTCGTTGAATGCTTGTAAAATACCTTGCCGTGTGGCTTGTGCGTCGGTTAAAGTTACAATATTTTTGGGATTAAAGCCAAAGCGGTTGGTTAGTAATTTCTGCTGTAAAAAAACGTCGTTTACGCAACCTCCTAGAGGGGATATGTTGTTTTTGTAATCGTTAATTCCCACAAGTAACGCCAATTTACGGGGTGTGTCTTGTGCTAAAGCTTTTGCGTAACGTTCTCCTTGACGCATGATATCTAACTGGCTGATACCCATTGTGGCTAAAGCGGAACCAGCGAATTGGATAAATTGACGACGTTTGATGTAGGACATGGTAATTTTGGATTGTTTGGTTATAGCGTTTCCTAAGCAACTGAGGTACACCTAATTCTTTATTGCCAAAACGAACAGCTTTAAAAATGTACTTCACTAGACCGGGAAACGCTATATGTGTATTTCTGTGGGTGTGGGAGGATATGCCAGTTTTGACCTCTAGGGGGTTAGGTCATTCAGATTCCCCTATGAGGGTGAAAGCTGCCCATTGTGATGGATTTGAATATTTTTTCTTGGTATCAAGCATGGCTTTTCTTAATGCTGTAGCTTTGTCCATTTTTTGTTGCAAATTTTGATAAAATTCAGTCATTAAAAATGAAGTTGAACCATCATCAACTGACCATAGGGAGACGATGACGCTGGGTACTCCTGCACTGATAAAAGAGCGAGATAAACCGATAACACCATCCCCTGTAATTCTTCCTCTACCTGTGTCGCAAGCACTGAGAACTACTAAATTGGCTTTGAGTTCTAAGCCGAAAATTTCTTCTGTGGTGAGGAGTCCATCGTGCTTTTGCTCTTCTTTGCTAAGAGAAGATGAG
Organism: Calothrix sp. CBUCES-K 9914; assembly: GCF_059640475.1. Classification (NCBI taxonomy): domain Bacteria; kingdom Bacillati; phylum Cyanobacteriota; class Cyanophyceae; order Nostocales; family Calotrichaceae; genus Calothrix; species Calothrix sp. CBUCES-K 9914. The sequence goes on along the minus strand of NZ_JBXXZH010000002.1, from coordinate 40,915 downwards.
GAGGAGTTAGAATTTTCTGGTGTTAGAGCAATGGAACTATCTAAACCGCGAATATCATCAAATAATCCGTGGGTGGCAAAGTGAATAATTTGTGCTTGGGGTAAGCGCTGGACTACGGTTGATTCTGTTGCTTGCTTGCCAATTAAGGGTTGAATTTTAAATAAATTAGCGATGACCTTAGCTTCTTTTTCTGCGTAAGGTAAAGGTGGTAATTGTTGCGGTTTTTCGTCAATTTTGATTGAGACTTTAGGCATGATGGGATTACCCACAATCAGCATATCATTAGTCTGTAGGGGTTGGTTTCCAAGTTTTTGATGTTGTTTTCCAGTTAAATCTAAAACCTGAATTGATGGGGATGTGAGGATGGTATGTTTATCAATCAGGTATTTGCCATTTTCATCTTGTAATGCCGGGAATGGAACTAGGAATAATGAGCTTTGCGGTATGAATACTACTTTGTCAGTTTCTTTTTTGGGCAACAGGTCAGCGATGGGTGAGATTAATATTTCGTGGAGTTTTTGTAAGCGTTTTTTCTGGTTTTCTGGATTTAGTGGAGGTGGGTCTTCTAATTTAGCGCCTCTGACACCTATTGATTGACGGCTAATTTTAACTAATTGCTCTAAATTGGTATTTTCTTTCTGCCATAATGGTTTAAGGTCTGCTTTGCGAAAGATTATTTGACCTGTGGGTTTGATTACCCAGATATATAACTCTGATTCTTTCCATTCTGTTTTATCCGCAACTTTGAATTCATTAGTAATAATTGAATATTGGACGAGAGTAGAATTTTGCGCTTTGGCGATTTGTTTAATCTCTGAAATCTTTGGTGGGATTGGGAATTGTTCTTTGAGATTAGCAAATAAGCGGGAAGCAAGTAACTCTACAAAAGCACGTCCCCGTCCGCGTTCGGCTATTTCTAAGGCTGCATCAGTTTTATTTTGGGCGATGAGGACTATCTGTAAAAGTCTGTAGGTATTTCTTTGAATTTCAAAAATTGAGACTTTATTTGCATCGTCTAATTTTTTGTTTCGTAAAGACTCTTTAACCTTAATACTTTCAAATAAGTTTTTTTCTGCCAGAAAGAGATTACCAGATTTGTAAAAAGTATATCCTAGATTGTTTAAAGCCTTCCCTTCGCTTGTAGGGTCTTTGATTTCTTGCGCGATCGCTAAACTTTGCTTGTAGTACTCAATGGCTTTGGGGTAGTCTCCCTGGTAAAGGTAGGCAGAACCAAGTTCTCCGAGTGAGTGACTCTCGCCTTGACGGTCTTTGATTTTTCGGGCGATCGCCAAACTTTGTTGTTGGTACTCAATGGCTTTTGAGTAGTTTTCCAGACTATTGTAGGCATTACCAAGATTTCCCAGTGATTGACCCTCGGTTTGATGGTCTTTAATCTCTCGGGCGATCACCAACACTTGTTGAAAGTACTCAATAGCTTTGGGATAATCTCTCAGAGAAAGGTAAACATTACCAAGATTTCCTAGTGCATTACCCTCGCCTTTAGGGTCTTTGATTTCTCTGGCGATCGCCAATTGCTGCTGATAGTAGTCAACAGCTTTGGGGTAGTCTCCCAGAGAAAGGTAAACACTACCGAAATTTCCGAGTGAACTACTCTCACCTTGACGGTCTTTAATCTCCCGTGCGATCGCCAAACTTTGTTGTTGGTACTCAAGAGCTTTGGGGTAGTCCCCCAGTTCAAGATACGCAGCACCGATAACTGTCAGCGCAGACTGTTCACTTTGAGGATCTTTAATTTCCTGTGCGATCGCCAAACTTTGCGTGTAGTACTCAATGGCTTTTGGGTAATCTCCCAGAGAAAGGTAAACATTACCGATATTTCCGAGTGAACTACTCTCACCTTGACGGTCTTTAATTTCCCGCGTGATCGCTAAACTTTGCTTGTGGTACTCAAGAGCTTTGGGGTAGCCTCCTAGAGAATGGTAGGCAATACCGAGATTCGAGAGTGCATTTGCTTCAGTTTGACGGTCTTTAATTTCCTGTGCGATCGCTAAACTTTGCTGGTGGTACTCAATGGCTTTAGGGTAGTCTCCCAAGCTAAAGTAGGTAAGACCTAGATTTCCCAGTATTCTTCCCTCACCTTGACGGTCTTTAATTTCTCGTACAATCGCCAAACTTTGCTGGTGGTACTCAATGGCTTTCGGATATTTTCCTAGACTATTGTAGGTATTGCCGAGATTTCCCAGTACTTTTGCCTCAGTTGGACGGTCTTTAATTCCCCGAGAGATCGCCAAGCTTCGCTGATAGTACTCAATGGCTTTCGGGTAGTCTCCTAGATTATCGTAGGCAAGACCAAGATTTACTAGTGCTTTTCCTTCACCTTGATGGTCTTTAATTTCCCTTGCGATCACTAAACTTTGCTTGTGGTACTCAATGGCTTTCGGGTAGTCTCCCAAGTAAAGGTAGGCAGTACCAAGATTCGAGAGTGAGGCTCTCTCAAAATGACGGTCTTTTATTTCCCGTGCGATCACCAAAACTTGCTGACAGTATTCAATAGCTTTGGTGTAGTTTCCTAAATCAAGGTTGGCTTGACCAAGATTTCCCAATGTGGCACTCTCAAAATTACGGTCTTTTATTTCTCGGTAAATAATCAGCGCTTGCTGCCAAGATTGTAATGCTGCATCAAATTGACTGGTTTGATACTGCTGAATACCTTGCTTAAACAGTCTATCTGCTTGGGCTTTCCGTGCATCTACCGTTTGTGCCAAAACCCGCGATTCAACCGACACCATCGGCAACCGAGAACCCAACGAAGTAGAAAAAACAGCCAACAGAAAAATAAACACACTTAGCCCAATTTTGCAGGAACGCATCGTCATACCCCTCACCACTACAACAAACCAATCAACGTAAAACCAGACCAATCGCGAGTATTTGGGTGCTTTTTCATAGTTTCCAGCATTGCTTGACGTAATGCACTCGCTTTATCCGTATTTTTGTTTAAATTACCATAAAACTCAGTTATTAGAAATGCCGTTGCCATATCATCTACTTCCCACAAGGAACCAATGACGCTATCCGCACCGGCGCCTATAAAAGCACGGGAAAGCCCAATGACACCATCACCAGTAATTTTTCCCAAAGCTGTATCGCAACCAGTCAAGACAACTAAATCGGCTTTGAGGTTCATATTCTGAATTTCTTCAGTCCTCAACCAACCGTCATCTCGATCCGAAGAAGCAAGCGCGATGGCGCCAGGAGAGTTTCCTTTTTGACAATCATTAGAAAAAGCATTGGCTGCTAGGTGAATTATTTTGGCTTGGGGCATTTTTTGCGAGATAGCGGTTTCTGTGGCAGCATCACCAATAAGTGCTTGGGCTTTAAATATTTGTGCGATAGCGTTTGCTTCTTTCTCCGTACCTGGTAATGGTTGTGATTTACAGGCTTCCTCTCCTGGTTGTATAGGTGTTTTTGGTGCGGTAGGATTACCTACTATTAATAATTCATCAGCTTTTATATCTTTGGGGACGAAAGGTTTTTCACCCTGACGTTTAATTTTCCTTTGGTAAAGTAAATCTAATGCCTGAATTGATGGTGCAGTGGAAATTGTGTGTTTCTCAATCAAATATTTGCCATTTGCATCTTTTAATGCAGCAAAGGGAACAGTGAACAATTCACCTTGAGGAATAAAAATAACTTTTTCATCTGCTTTTTGTGGTAGTAAATCAGCTATAGGTTCAATTAATACTTGATGCAATTTTTGTAAATCTGGTAATGAGTTATTTTTCTTAGGTTTAGATTCGATTTGAATTCCTTTTGTGCCTGCACTTCTAGCGCTCAACCTGCGTCGTTCTCTTCTAAATAAGTCTAAAAATGAATTCTTTTCTATTTTTCCCCAAGCTTTTAAGTCAACTTTGCGAAATTCTACTTCCTCAGTGGGTTTAACGACCCAAATATATAGTTCTGATTCTTGAGTTTGGGTTTTACCATCAACGATGGATTCGTTCGAGATGATTGAATATTGTACAAGTGTGGCGTTTAGTTGTTTCGCTGTTTTGACAAGTGATGATTTATTTGGTTGTTGAACTGGAGAATTATCTTTGTTGCCTACTGTTGTTTCTAACTGATTTAATGATTTTTCAGAAGCGATTACATGATTGATTGGAATTGATATTATAGAAACAACACTAAGAGTTATTGTCGAGATAGCTATCTTTAAGAGATATTTTGGATTTGGCATGACTGTGAGAGTGATTAAGGTTGGGAGATTTGAAAGATATTTCGTCATGCTAGAGATTCCCAACTTTTTCAAAAATCGGGAATCTTAGCTTAGTATTTGTACTAACTAAGTTGCTTTAGCAAGTCAAGTGCTGTCTTCATATTTTCAGTTTTACCTTCTTTCTTATACAGTTCCGCAGCTTGTCGTAGGTCTGCAACTGCTCCCTGTTTATTACCTAAATAACCTTGAGTGATACCGCGCCAGAAATAAGCATGGGCAAAGTCTGATTCTAGTTTGATTGTTTGATTAAAGTCAGCTAGTGACTGTTCGTACTTTTTTAAGTGAAACTGAGCAAAACCTCTACCAAAGTATGAGTAATGGGAATTTGGATCAATGCGAATTGCTTGGTTAAAATCATCAACTGCTGGCTGATACTTTTGTATTTGAGTGTATGCTAGACCTCGAAGTATATAGGCGCCATAATTATTCTTATCTTGTTGTAAAACCTTGTTACAATTTTCAACTACCTTATCATAATCACCCTTTTCTAGGTACTCTCCTGCTTGATTTAACAATGTCTCGATGTTGCTATTTTCAGTAGAGTTAGGCGCCGATTGTAGTTTAATTGAGGGTAACTGTTGTTGGGGCTTGAGTTGAGGTTGAAGTTGAGCGATAATAATAGGCTCGGATTGATTGAGGCTTTCTGCGAATACTTTGGGACTAGAAACAATTGCACCTAATACAGCCATGCCGAGTGCTAATGTGATTTTTTTCATTTTTTTGATTCCTGAATTATTGATGATTGCTGGGTGATGTTGTGGAAAGAGATATAGATACGTTCGGCAGAGTGAATTACAATTGTTTTTTCCGTTCTGGAAGCATCTTTTGCTCTCTTGGTTTTATATATTTCTGGAGTCAAGGAGGATATGCCAAAATTTTACGGTTTGGTAAATTTTTTTTTAATTCCGGTTTATTCGGCGTTGCCAATTAGGGTGAAAGCTGCCCAGTGTATGGGATGAGAATGTTTTTTCATGGTTGTTAGCATTGCTTGACGTAGTGAAGAAGCTTTGTCAGGATTTCGCTGTAATTGGCTGTAAAATTCCACCATTAAATCTGAGGTGGAACCATCATCAACTGCCCACAGGGAAACGATTACACTCTCTGCTCCCGCAGTCAATAAGGAACGGGATAATCCTACGACTCCATCACCTGTTATTTCCCCTACACCCGTATCGCAAGCACTCAAAACCACTAAATCCGCTTTTAGATTTAATTTAATTATTTCGGTGGTTTTGAGCAATCCTTCGTTAACACCAGGAGTATCAGGCGCCAGTGCAATTGCACCTGGTATTCTTTCCCCAAATCCATAAAGTAACCCATGCGTGGCTAAATGAATTATTTTGGCGGTTGATATTTTTTGCAGTACGGTAGATTTTGTTGCTTGTTTACCGATAAGAGGTTGAGTGTTGAGGATGGGAGCTATTTTTTTCGCTTCTTTTTCCGTACCGGGTAAAGGACGTTGTTGTATTGGGGGAATTCCTGTAATGGGCATAGTTGGGTTTCCTACCAGTAATGTATCTGTAGGTTGTAGAGAGGCAATATTCAATGCTTCTGCATTTTTGCGGGTGTAATCCAATACTTGAATTGCTGGAGCAGTGAGGATGGTGTGCTTTTCAATCAGGTATTTGTTGTTTGCATCCTTGAGTGCAGCGAAGGGAACGAGAAATAGGGATTCATGGGGGATGAAAATTACGCGCTCATCAGGATTTTTGGGAAGATGCTTGGCGATGGGCGTAATTAGGAGTTCGTGGAGCTGTTGTAAGCTTTTTTTTTGATTTTCTGGATTTGGTAGGGGTGGGTTTTCAATTATCGGTCCACGTTGTTTTGTAACGGTGCCTGTAACACCAATAGAACGGCGACTGGTTTCTACTAATTTTTCCAGAGGTACTTTGAGGGATTTTAATTCTACTTGTTCAAATGCAATTTCTCCTGTGGGTTTAACTACCCAAATGTAGAGTTCTGAGTTGTTGATTACGGAATATTCGACAAGTGTGGCTTTTTGCTGTTGAGCAATTTTTTTAATTTGAGGCATGGATGGAATTGTGTTAATATATTCTTCATTTTTGATTGATTTTGATGTCAATAAATCTATAAAAGCTCTTGCTTTACCTCGTTCAGCAATTTCTAAGGCTTGCTCGATTTTATTTTGAGCTATTAAAACTTGTTGAAGAAGACGATAAGTATGAGATTGTTGTTCAAAAATAGAAATTTTATGGTCGTCTTCTAATTTTAGTTGTCGCAGCGACTCCCAAAGCCCAATAGCTGCAAATAGCTTTGTTTCACCTAGGAAATATTTACCTTGAATAATATAAATTTCTCCAATATTATTGAGTGTCCCGCCTTCCCCGTGCTTGTAACCAATTTTTTTGGCAATGACTAAGGCTTGTTGATAAAACTCTAAAGCTTTGGGATACTGTCCCTGTTGAGAATAAACTCCTCCAATATTATGAAGTATTTCACCTTCCCCTTGCTTATCACCAATTTGTTTAATAATGATTAAAGCTTGTTGAAAAGCCTCCAGGGCTTTAGTATATTGTCTCTGACTAGAGTATACTCCTCCAATGTTATTAAGTGTCGCACCTTCTATTGGCTTCTCTCCAATTTGTTTAGCAATGATTAAAGCTTGTTGATATTTTTCTAGAGCTTTCGCATATTGTTTATTCTTGGTATAAAGCCATCCTATATTATTAATTGTCGTAACTTCTCCTGACTTGTCACCAATTTGTCTGGTAATGTCTAAAGCTTGTTGATAAGCTTCTAAACCTTTAGAGTACTGTCCAAGATAGGTGTAAACAAACCCAACATTATTAATTGTTGTACCTTCCATTTGCTTGTTACCAATTTGTTTGGCAATGTCTAAAGCTTGTTGATAAGCTTCCAAAGCTTTAGGATACTGTCCAAGATAGGTGTAAACAGTAGCAATGTTATTGAGCGTCTTCCCTTCCCTATCTTTATCACCAATTTGTTGGAGAATGGCTAGAGATTGTTGATAATTATCCAAGGCTTCGGAGTACTGCCCCTGTTTTCTGTTAACTAACCCAATATTGTTGAGTATCGAACTTTGCATCGACTTGTCATTAATTTGTTTAGCAATAGCTAAAGCTTGTTGATAATACTCCAAAGCTTTATGGTACTCTCCTTGGCGACGGGTAACTACACCGATGCCGATGAGTATCGAACCTTGCGTAAACTTGTCACCAACTTGTTTGGAAATAGCTAAAGCTTGTTGATAATACTCTAAGGCTTTAGGATACTCTCCCAAATGGTCGTAAACTAACCCAATATTGTTGAGTAGCTCACCTTCTCCTTGACGGTTGCCAATTTCTCTATGAATAATTAAAGCCTGCTCAAACATCTTTAAAGCTTCTTGAAACTGACCTTGACTTAATAGCTGAAGACCTAACTCATGGAACCGCAACGCCTCATTTTTTTTGTATTTTTCTGTTTGGGTCTGCGCTAAAACCGCATTATTTACCCTACTAGTTACTTCCTTTGCCTGCGAGGATGCTAAACCTACGGGAGACATCAACGACAGTAACACAGTTACCAATGTAGCCCGATAAACAAATATTGATAACTTATTTTTTGCTTTATAAACCTTATTATTTCGGCGATTCAAGCAATTCAGATTTTTACGCATTTATTAAGCCCTTAAAATTTTTCAGTAATTACTCGTATTTATTAACTACAAGAGGTTATGCTTTTTAGCATTCAAAAAGTGTAATTGTGATGTAAGCATCTTTTTCGTTACTCAAAAACGCTTGCACTACACATTTCTACTGTTTAGATGCATCAGAACTGGGGATTTTGGCGTAATAAAAAGTAGAGGTATTTCCCAGTCAAGACGGCAACCCCCAATATCCAGACATCGGGGATAGGTATAACCAATCTTTGTGTGAGAAAATGATGCACCATATAGGCATGGACTTCTCCACCAGGTATAATTCTGCTATTGTTTCCCTGTTGAAGGCGCCAAAAATCTAGTGCTGGGGGTACATCGAAGTTATCTTCCTTATCCATCGACATTCCCGCTTCGTCGTATCCTCCTGCTGCGATGATAACTACTTGTTTTTGCAGGTTCGCCAAAGCCGGATTTTTAGCATTTTTTTCTAACAATTGCCAAGCAGGGATGGATTCATATACTTGGTTTGGAGGGATAGAAAAATCAATAATAGGATGTAGCCACATTTGGGCGATTATCCCACTATAATCTGTGATTGGTTGCAAGCGAGAACGGGGCGATTGCAAAATAGTATTATGCTTATTATTGTTGAGATAACTATTTAGCTGCTGCCAAAAATTGCTTTGACTATCTAGTTTTGGTTGTGGAAGCTGCGGATTATTTATACTATTATCATTAGTACTGTAATTAGAATTTTTTAATTGATGTGATAACGCCAATAAGCTTGCAAAAGTAAAAGGTTTTGAATTATTATTTGATGATGGTAACAGTGTCATATAACAGGGCATACGCTGTATATCATCACAAAATGATATTTTTATTTCACCATCTAAACTCCAATTAGAACTGGCAATTTCTGGTATCACAGTCTGCCATACGCCAGCATCAGATTCATCCCCTGCAAATATAAACCAAGTTGGATTCAGAGATGTACTAACTCCTTTTTTGATCGATTGTGCTAAAATTTTATCATTTGGTGGTTGGTGTCGATCTAATACAAAGTCAATACCGATTATTTTCGCTCCTTTATCCGTTAGCTGATTAACTAAACTAGCAATATATTCGCGGTTCATTGGTCTAGGGTTACTAATTAGACCTTTAGACTTTTTGATTGATTCGTCATTAATTGATACTAATAAGACTTTTGGAAAATCCTGCTTAGTAACTTTTCCTGTTAATTGACGATAAACAGCTTGTACCCACAATCTTTGTCCTAATAAGTTACTTTGGATAGGAGCTTGTAAACTCAGTAATAATAAAACTGTAAGTGCTATAGCTTCTTTTCGAGTTATTTTGAGTCTTTGTTTAATTCCAAATGGCTCAATCCGAAATAAAGGTGCTTCGGGATGACGAAATAAAGAAGGGATTAAATAAGCGCTAGGATATGTGAGGTTTTTCTCGGTTTTTAGATATTGAGATGCTAGTAATAAAGCTTCGTGAACGTCTTTAAATTCCGCTAAAGCTTGCAAAAATCGCAGTAAAAACTCTTCTGGGACAGCATTATGAACTGGTTCACGCATCACAGCTACTTGACTCAAACCTAAGTCAATCAGGGAGTTGGCAATATTCAAACCATTACAGGAGTTAAAAATTGCAAATTGTAAACCCCGTTCCACTGCAATAGTTAATAATGGCGCCACTTCACTAATGGATAAAGCGATATTTTTTGCGATACTAATTTCTCCACCTGTGAGATTATTCTCATTACTATGTCCAGCAAAAAATAAGATATCCCAACCTAAGTCTGAGGTAATAGCATCTTTAATTTCCCTTTTTAAATCTGGAATACTTTTTTCTGGCTGCCAACCCACAAATTTTACATCTATGATATTTTTTAATTTACGGATTGCTTCCTTTTCAGCTTTGAAATCTAAACCACTTTCATCACCTAAAATTGCTAATACTCTGACTTTACGAGCAAGTCGATGCTTTTTATGCTCAAATCCTTGATGAATATTTATCGGTGTGCGAACAATGCGAACTTTGCCAGAAGAAAGTGCAAATTCTGTACCAATTTCCCAAAATTCCCAAGGAAAGCGTTCTAAATCTATGGTGTTGCAAGTGAGGAAAAGGTTTATAGTCTGTGGTGATTGAGAAAGTGTTTCTATCTTTTCTTTATTCCCTGGCACATTAGCTAAAGCCATACGAATTTCATATAATTCCCCACAGCGCAACCATTTATGAAATTCCAGTAAAAATCTAGCTTCAGCTTGAACTAATTTTGCGTGCCAATCAGTAGGTGGAGTTGCAATGGCGCCACCATCTGCCACTCTACCACGTACTGATTGTTTTTTGTAATTGTTGTAATAATTTAGATAGGAACGTTGCCAATCTTGATAGAGTATGGTGAGATTTTGAGGATAGGGAATTGTGACATTTAGCTGCTGTCCTTTTCCCCAGCTGAGTTGAAATAAACAAATTTTTTCGATGTGTTGGACTTTAAGATAAAAGTTGGTCATTTGTGGTTGCTGATTGGTAATGCATTATGTGTGGGTGAGGAGAGATACGATTTATTGCATCTCTGATGTTTTTTATAAACCGTTACCAATTAAAATAAACGGCGCCCAGTAGTAGGGGTGAGAGTAACTACTTTTTCGCTGTTCGTTCCTGGGTAATGCTCCTTGTTCTCTCTCTACAAAGGCGCCGCGTTTATCACCATTTTCTGCGGTATAATTATTACCTTTGAGCATACTTAATTGTGCTTGACGTAATGCTTGAGATTTTGTCATTTTGCCAGTAGCGAGATTTTTGTAAAATTCTTGCATAAGTTGAGATGTACTAGGGTCATCAACTTTCCACAAAGAAGCCATTACTGATTTAGCACCTCGATTCATAAACTCGTAAGCCAGGGTATTAATTTCTACACCATCTTGAGGTTCATTTTGATTTTGAGAAGTTGCAAGCGCTGTTTGACAAGCTGACAGAACAACTAAATGAATATACTTTAATTCTGTCAAACTGGAAATCATAGTCGGTGTAAGTGGATTACCATCTCCCATTAAGATATAAGATTGTTCTGGACTTGTTGAGTCAAATACACCGTGGGTAGCAAGGTGAAGAATTTTGTATTTGTTCAAATTATCTCGCAATGTTGCAAAATTAAATACTTCATTTAAATATCTTCTACCTGGGTAAATTCCTTGTTTTTCGCTAGTATTTTCACTAATAATTGCTTCTAATTCTTTGGGTACATTTAATAGAGCGCGGAAGCTCTTATTAGAATTAGGATTTGGATCTGGAGCAGATTTAGATAACCCCATTCCCAAAAGGGGAGTATTTTGAATATTATTAGTTAGCTTTTCTTTCTCATCAAAGCTTTCTGTAGTGACATTATGAATTGTATATTTTTCAATTAAGTATTGCTTGCCATCATGAAGTACGCTCATGGGAATATAACGAATTTCCCTGTGGAGTGCAAAAATTAGATTTTTGACCTGATTATCAGTTAATTCTTTTTCTAAAGGTTTAATTAGCCATCTGTAGAGTTGTTGACTAATTTGCTGTATTTCTGCAATATCTTTTCCACTACAGTTGTATCCTTCTAGTTCACATTTTGCCATTAACTCACGAAATTTTTTCGCTGTATTTCTTAATTCCTTTCTCGATACTGAGACTTTCTCTGTTTTGACTAGCCCTTTTTGCCCATATACTTGTAACCACAATTCATTTTCTAGCACCAAGGGATAAATCATCACGGTGTTTGCTTGTGTTTCCTTTGCTTGCGCTTCAACAATTGCTTGGGCTTTTCCTAGTCCGTCAGGATTAAAAGATTGTTTATCTTTAGCACGATTTTCTCCGATTTCTTGCTCAATTTTCTTCAATTCGTTACTAAATTCTTGAATTGAAGTACTGAGCTTATTCTTAAGTTCAGTTAGTTGACTGCAATTAGTTTTTTCACATTCACTTATCTGAGTAGCTAAAGCTAGTGTTATTTTACCTTGCTGGGGAATCTTTGCTTCTGTGCGAGTGAGAGGGATATTTAATTTACCTTCTGTGCTACCTCTAGAACCCCTTGCTTCTCGAATTTCCTGCTTTTCGATAAGTAGCCTGATTTGGAATGCTTCTTGATACGCTCCTTGAGAATTTAATAACCCTGCGAGTTGAGCATATATATCTGAAACCTTCAACTTGTCGAAATCAATAGTTGAATTTAAGAACGAGTTTTGTAATTCTTTGGGTAAACCTGTAATACTGCTACGAATTTCTTCAAACCTATTCACTGATTCCTTGTAGTAGGTAATGGCGACATTTGGTTGATTTAAAGTCTGATAAACCTGTGCTAATCCAGCATAAATACCTGCATCTGCACCTTTTACTTGGTTATCTGTTTTTATTGCTAACGCTTGTTGATAGGCAACTATCGCTTGCTCTGTTCTGCCAAACTTGCGATGTATGTGTCCAATTAAAGCTAACGCACTTTTTTCCCAAGCTGTATTTTTTACTTGTCTAGCAAACGCTAAATATATTTTTGCTGACTCCATAGCTTTTTGGTCATTTTCTAAATCAGCATAGCCAATACTCACTATTGAATTAGCAAGTGCTTCTAAGCGAGGTTCTTTAATTTGCTGAAATATCTTTAATGCATTTTGGGCTAAATCTACAGATTTTTGCGATTCATTCTGCCTAAAATTAATTTGACTGAGAATTAATAAGGCAGCAGCTTCAATTCTTCTATTTTTGAGTTCTTGAGCTATCGTCAATACTTGTTGGTAATACTCCTGACTTCTCGTATACTCCCCTAAATTATGATAAATATCTCCTAGAGTTGCTTGAGGTTCTAGCATTAAAGGTGAACTTTTGATTTCTTGAGCAATTTTTAAACTTTGTTGTGTTAATTCTAAGGCTTTTTGATACTCGTTGCGAGAGTTATAAATACTGCCTAATTTCGCTAGACCCGTTGATTCAAGAGCAGGATTTTTAAGTTCTCGTGCAATTGCTAAACCTTGTTCAACAAGCCCTGTACCTTTTTGATATTCACCAATACTGCTGTAAGAATAGCCTAACACAATTAGTATCCCTGCTTCAACAGGACGATTTTTTAGCTGCTTGACTTGTGGCAAACGCGGTTCTGCTAATGCAATAAGTTTTTGATATTCTCCTAATGCTTCATAGAGAGTTGCGAGTTCACCAACTGCTGCTATCTCTCCTCCAAAAAATTTATTTTTTGGCGTTATCTCCAAGGCTTTTTCTAGGGCAGTAACACCCTGTTGATATTCTCCCCGCAGTTTGTGGGCACGTCCCATGTACATTAAACCAAGTATTTCATAATTCGGATTGTTTTGTTGTTTAGCTATAGTTAAAATTTGTTGGGCTGCTTCTACAGCTTTAGATGTATCTCCCACAGATGAGTAACTGTCACTTAATGCAGCTAAAACTGTGATTTCATTTCCACCAAGATTTTTTTGCTGTGCGATAGCTACAGCTTTTTGCGCCATAACTAAAGCTTTTTGAAATTCACCCTGAGCATGATAAACATTTCTAAAAATGACTAAAGCATCACGCTCTAAGCGAGGGTTATCTAAGCGCTTGGCAATATTTAATAATTGTTCTGCGACTTCTAGAGCTTTACTAAAATTGCCAAGCTCATTATAATTAGCACCTAATTGTTGTAGTGCCTGTGCTTCTATTTGTGGTTCTTGAATTTGTCGTGCAATCTTTAAAGCTTTTTGTGCAGCATCAATGCTTTTAAGGTTATCTCTAAAAGAATTGGTATATAAAGAAGCTAATTTCAATCGTGCTGCTGCTTCAAACTTTGCTTTACCGAAGCTTTGGGCTGTTTTTAGATGCTCATTAGCAAACTCTAATGCTTTATCGAGTTGCCCCATATTTTCGTAACTACTTCTCAATCCATCTAAGGCAAAGAGCTTCACTTCTTGGGCATCTTCTTGTTGATATGAAGGTAGTTGACTAATTTCAATTTTCTGTGTTACTGCTAAAGCTTCCTGATTGGTTTCAAGCTCTTGTTGATGTTTACCCGCAATTGCATAATCAGAAGCGAGAGTAACTAGTGCATCAGCTAAACCTAACGAATCATTTTGTTCTTTTTTAATTGCAACTTGTCGTTCTCCTACTTCAATTTTTTTAACGGTGTTACGCTGAGACATATAAATTTGAGCAAGGTTATTGAGGGCACTATATTCGAGATCCCTGTCTTTTATATCTCGCGCAATCTTGACAGCTTGCTGTGAGAATTCTAGCGCCTTCTGATTATCTCCTAAAATAAAGTAGCTTTGACCTAATGCATATAAAGCTGTGGCTTCTGAGGCTTGTTCCTTGAGTTCTTTTGCAAGCTTTAAGGCTTCCTCTGCAAACTCAATACGACGTGGTAATTCTGCTTTGGCTTGAGCAATTAAGCCTCTAGCGTAGAAATTAATAGCTTTTGAACCATAGTGTGAAGATACTAATAATAGGCTTTTTAAGATAGCGGGTTTATCTTTGATTTCTCTTTGTATCTTTAATGCTTGCTGAACGTATTCTATGTATTTTTCTTTATTATCTTTGAAGCTATAAGCCGACCCAATACCAATGAGGATATTTGCTGTAAGTCCCTGATTTTTTGCTTCTTGGGCAACTGGTAAAGCTTTTTGGTAAGCTGCTATAGCTTGGTCATACTCCTGCAAATTGGAGTAACTATCACCAATTCTGTCGAGAATCTGTGCTTCTAGTGATTTATTGGTAATTTCTTTGGCAATAGGTAGCGCTTGTTGGTACAAGCTCAACGACTGCTGATATTGTTTTATCTTAAAATAAGTATCCCCTAATAAATATAGAAGGGCGGCTGTTTGTGATTTATTATTGGGTATTTCTCGTGCAATCAATAAAGCTTGTTGATAACTATCAATTGCCTTTTCATATTGGTTGAGGCTAAAATAAGTATTTGCTAATTTTGCAAGTATGCTGCCTTCTTGTGGTTTATTTTTTAATTTTTGCGTTATAGATAGTGCTTGTTGATAAAAACTAATCGCTTTATCAGATTGAGATTGATTAGAGTAAGTATCACCAATCTGAATAAGAGTTAGGGCTTCTAGTGATTTATTTTGAACTTCTCTTACAACTACTAATGATTGCTGCCAAAAGTCTATGGCTTTATCATAATCTTTCTGACTATTATAATGCCATCCCATATTCCATAGAGTACGAAATTCCCCATCTTTATTTCCTAATTCTCTATTTAATATTAAAGCTTGTTCATAATATTTCAATTCATTTTTGTAGTCACTGGAATCACCATAAACTACCCCGATTCTAATTAAAGTATATCCTTCCCAATAACTATCTTTGACTTCTTGATGAATAGCTAAAGCTTGCTGTAAAGTTTCCAAAGCTTTCGGATATTGCTTTTGGTTATTGTAAGTTAATCCAATATTACTTAGCGTCTTACCTTCCCCTTGCCTATCTTTTAGCTGCTGACGAATTATTAAGGATTGTTGGTAAAATTCTAATGCTTTGGTATTATCATTTTTTAATCTATAACTCGTACCAATATTATCTAGAACGTCACTATTAGCAGCTTTATCCGCAATTACCTTATATAAATTCACAGATTGCTGCAAAACTTCCAAAGCTTGGTCAGGTTGATTTAACCCGTTGTAAATTTCTCCCAATTTATTTAAAGCCGCAGCTTCTCCTACCTTATCGCCTAACAGGCGCCGTATCTCCAACACCCATTGATAAGTCAGCAACGCTTTCGGGTACTCTCCACGCCGAAACTGCTGCACTCCCTCTTGAAACAACTTATCAGCTTCCACTTTCTTATCTGAACTTGTAGTAGTTTGTGCCAGTGTATGCTTGACTACTAAATCATTTGCTGCTAGTCCAACACCACAAGTCAGTGAAAATACCAAAGTAGCTAGGGCGAAACTCTTCAAACGGTTAGACATTGGTTACTCCTCTTATATGGCTACAGTCGATTGTTTGCTTAATCTCTTGTATTTCTGAGGACAAACCACGTTATGCAAAATAAAAAATGAACCTCAGTGTAATTACCATACCTTAAGGCGCCATACCGTACAAATACTAGTTATCATTCCTAAATTAAAGATATTGTGAAGAAAAGCCAAAAAAGTTCTGAGGTTGACAAAACTATAAGATTTATGCAATTTTCTGCCATAAGTAGAGGAATTGAGGATTAATATAAAGTGGTGAATACGGTTTTCTGGAATAAAAAGTAGTGAAAACCGAACAAAAAGGCACCTGTGCGTCGTTAATTTGAGTATCCACCTTCACCCGACCCGCTCCAACCAAGCATCTAAATCTACCATAGTGCTAAAATCAAACAACGCTATACCTAGTAATTCAAGTTGATCCAACGACATAACAGAAACGCGCGAACGAATTGATTCATCCAATTCGCCTAGTTTTATGGTCAACTGTCGAAGAATCAGAGAGCGCTCTCGTTGCTCCCGCTACTTGTCGCTCTTCTTCTCGTCCTTATAAGTCTATCTCCCTAAATTAAACGCAAACGGTGGTAAAGTCGTCTCAACCCCATCCATCAAACTTACACTTACCAGAAACTTTTCATCCCAATTACCAACAACACGGGTAAATATATAAGTATCACTAGTTTGCGCGTCTAATCCCCGTTCTTCTAAAATTCCCGTTTGGTCACTGACCCTAAGTTTGATATTAGAGGGTAAACTACTTAAAGCAGGGGCGCCTAAAATTAACAGTAAACTCCACTCTGGTTGTTGAGACTCCGATACCAAATGCCAAGTTACAGCATATATGCGTAAAGGTATGCCAGCTAAAAGTAAATCTTGATACGCACCGCGCGCTTGTATAGGAATTTCTAACCCTCTCTCTCGTAGTTGTGTAGTAATTACTTCAAACTCTTCTTCTGGACTACGCATTGGACGCATTTCTAAAGCAGTAGAAAAACTAGGTAACAGCACCCAAGAAAGTCCCTGTGCTAATTCATCCAACTCATCCCATAACCAGCGTCCAGTATTTAGTGCTGGTTGTATAATTAATTTGATTAAGTCCCGTAAAGATGCATTCAAATTTAGCGACGTGTTTCCATAAACAGAAGGGTTATTTGGCGCCTCCATATATTGCTTTTGTAACGTATAAACCCAGTTCAGCAATTCAGGGTTAGTTAACACCGCTGTTGCCTGTTCCCAAGTTAAAACATCAGATAACTCCCGTTCTGGAGATTGTAGCTGAGGTAATAATTCGACTAATTGATTTTGCACAGTTGATAAAACCACCGCGCGGTTACTAGGAATTGCGGGTAAAGATATTGCCGATGGTTCCAAACAACGTAAATACAGTAATAACCTATCTGGATTCTCATCAAAACAAGATATGGGTAGTTGATAATTCCAATCCGACTGTAGAGACGTTACATGTAACGTCTCTACATGTAACGCCTCTATCAATCCCTGATAAGACAGAAAAGCATATACATTTGCCGCTTCTCGTTCCTCCAATATTTCCACCAAAACATAAAAGTGGGGAATAAACTCAGGTAAATCGACAACTACCCTCGATAAACTCACCATCTCATCGCTAAGACTACCTGTAGCAATCAAACAAACTTTAAATTCGCCAACTTGTAAATTAGCTACACAATTAATAAAATTTGCTGATGCTGGTTGTAAAATCGTACACTTCTCTCGATTAACTATTAAAGATTCTGCTCTTTCCTCCAACCATTGCTCAAAAGCAGACAAAGCTAAACTATTGAGATACATTTGCCATTGCTTCAACTCATTAGGAATCAACTCGCTAATTTCTGCCGCCCGGTCGATATCATCAGATGAAAGAGTTATCGCTGATGTTGGTAAATCATCGAAGTCAAGGTAAGACATGAGAGGGATACTAATTGATAAGTTTTGCATAATTAATTATTTAATAACTTCCTATTATCGAGGTATTCACATAAACGTTCCGCAAAAATGTCACTTTTTAAATAACTTCTCGTTGTTCGAGATTGAATTTCGGAATTTTCGATAATCTTGCTAATTTCTTCCGAAAGTATCGCTGTCAATTGCTCATCGAGTTTTTTCAAAGCATGTACGTCAGCGTATACTTGAGCTTTCTCTTTCACGCATTCCTTTAAAATCAGCAACATTTCCTGTCCTACATCAACCCGTAAATTATCTAGTTTCAACAGCTTAGATACTGCGTCTTGCGCTCTCATTCCCAGTTGTTCGGCAATATCCTTCATTGCTAACTTTTGACATTGAGACAATTCGAGAGCAGTCAAAAATATCTGTGATTTGTCATCTTTTTTTCGTTGTAATCGTCTCACCCTTGATTCTGTAACTTTGGCTAAAGCAGATTGTAGGCAAATCTGAAATTGATGACGGTAATACTGTAAAAACTCTGACTGTTCATCATTTGATTCAACAATATTACTGGTTGAGGGAGCAGGAATTTTGTCTAATAAAGAATTATACTCGACTCCATTTACAGCGTCTAGAGAATCTGTAGGTAAAGAACCACCTCGAACATAAATTCGATAATCACGTAATTGAGAAGCCAGCTTTTCCAACTTGAGTCTCACAGTTTCAGCTTCAAATAACCTACCTGTTTTATTCTTAATACTTTGAGCAATATCTTCTAATTGTGTAAAAGTCGGTTCATCGCATGTACTCCTAACCCTTTTTCTAATTTGTTGTAGTCTTTGAACGCGATATACTGTATGATAACTATGTAATAAAGTTTGTGCTTCTTGAATTTCTCCATCACTTAAGGTATGAAAATCCTTGAGAATGCGCTCTAATTGTTTAGGTTGAGTATCGTTTAAAATCGCCCAATTACTAATCAAGTGAACACCGCGTGACAACAAAAATTTATTTAGTTCGGGATGCTGTTTAACTTTTATTATCGCCCAAGTAGCCAGACTACCTTGCTGTGAATCAAAGCTCTGAAGAATCTTACGAGAAAAACATTTATACTCGCTGACTGGCGATAATCTACTGTCATCATCCAGAACAAACAATAATAAATCTTTACAACTAAAATTAAACTTTTCACCAAAGTTTCTTTCTAATTGTAGACAACCTTTTTCTAAAATTCCAGAAATGAAACAAAGTAAACAACGCTCCGCAAGCAAAGCTGTTTCGCCAGATGCATTCTGATACAAATGTAGTAATTGCCGCTGAATGTCACCATCCGATACATCATCTTGTGCTAATTCGCCAAACACTTGCACGAAAAATGACCTAGCAGCAGGGATTTCCAGAATTTTCCGGTTCCCTCCTGCATCCATCCTCACCAATTTCCAATATCTTGAAGCATCGCCCATAAGTATTTTTATTCAGTGGTCATTTTTAATTGTCACATAGTGAATGCTTCTATACGCAAATAATATTTTGATACAATTCATACTGAGTACCTGATTTTACAATTATCTTTATCATCATCTTCTAATAATTCTGGAGAATTTGACCTTATGCAATTTCTGAAAATTGCATATTCTCCAAAACCTTAGAAATACACACATCTAGCAAAATTAATACAGTACCAATATGCGGCGCCTCCTTTCAACCCTGGTTTTAGCAGGTTGTTTTTTCTGTTCAATACTATTGGTAAATTGTTCATTCACGGTAGGTAAATTGTCTTCAACAGCGACAGTTCAGCATTGGCACCACTAGAAGCGAACTTAGCAGAAATTTTTAACGAATTCCAGGCAGTGGTAGGCGCCTTACATAAATAGGGCTTTTGTACACGTACCAGTTCGAGGAGCGAGTAATTACTGGGGGATATGAATAACAGCCCCAGTAATTTAGACATATAAATTATACCCACCAGTAAAACAGCCCCAGTAATTTGGTTTACTGTCTTGCTGGTAAAAGAGTGCCTTTAAATTAAGGCAGGGCGGCTGAGGACAGCCGCTCCACAAGATATTCTATCTGTACCTTACGCTTACTAAGAACCGCTATATCTGTCTGATGGTAATGAATACTCAAGACATCGTAAAAAAGCCTTTGCTTCAGGGTGTTGAGAAGTCATGAACAGAGAAGGCGCCTCCAACACTATCAATTCTCCTTGGTACATTAAACCTACTCGCGAAGCTAAAATAAAAGCCTCTTGAATATCGTGAGTGACAAAAACAACAGTTTTCCCCAATTCCTGTTGCAAATGTTTAAATTCTTGCTGTATCTCTAATCTCGTTATCGGGTCTAGTGCCCCAAATGGTTCATCCATCAACAACATCGGTGGGTCAGCAGCTAGCGCCCTTGCAACACCAACCCGTTGCCGCTGTCCTCCAGAAAGTTCATGCGGATAACGCTGTGCAAAAGTCGAAGGTTCCAACCCCACCAAATTCAATAACTCATGCGCGCGTGTTTTGATTTGCTTTGGTTTCCAACCTTCCAACGACGGTACTAAACCAACATTACGTTCTACAGTAAAATGTGGAAATAAACCTGTCTCCTGAATTACATAACCAATCCGGCGCCGCAGCTTGATTTCATCCCACTCTGTAGTGGGGATACCATCAAATAATACCTCACCAATAGTCGGCGCCAAAAGTCTATTTATCAACTTCATCGTCGTAGTCTTACCGCTACCACTACGCCCAAGCAACACCAGCGCCTCGCCTTTATATATACTAAAATTGAGGTTAGACACTAATGAACGGTTGTTGCGACGTAGCGTCACATTGCGAAACTCAACGGCAATTTGGTTATTTTGAGACATAAGCCTAGGCAGGTTTAACTTAATTGTAATGTTGTACTGAAAATTTTTAAATAACTCGCCTTTACTCAATTAATTTATGATAGGTTTGTAAGCATCTGCATAAAAGTTTCTAGAAAAACACTAAATATCCGTTACATCCGTTCATAATCTGTTGCTATACTCTTCTCTGTGCCCTCTGCGTCTCTGTGGTAAAGATAATTATTCGTCTCTTCGCACGTATCGAGTCACTGCACAGGGCTATATACAACCCATCATAATTAATAAAATTTTTCGCAGCGTCGTATTATCATTTAACACGTTCTCACTTGATGTCGAAATTTATAATCAACTTCTTGTAGTAAACTAGCGGGCAGACGCTCCTTGGTGTCATCCATTCTAAAAAATTTTATAATTTATAATTAAGCGTAAGTTTATGCATCCCCGGCAAAGTATTATTGACAAGTTCTCAACTTTTATCCAATTCGATGCAGAACGCTTCCACAGTTGGGCAAAAGATGGACGGTTGTGCCGAAGTATTACAAGCTGTGTAAATAAAAATCCAGAAGAGACTTCAGACAATATTTGGGCAATATATTGGCATAAACGCTGGCAGCTTGAAACGCTAACACCTATTCCACAGCAGCATTTGAATGCATATCTACAAGAACCTTGTTACTGGAGTTCACAAAAATTAGCACAGACTTTTGCCAACACACAGTACTCGTTACCAGATTTCTTCCAAATTGCAATTACACAAATTGACCGCATCCTAAAAGGGTTTAATCCAAATCAGGGTTTTATCCTTAATAACTATGCTAGCACTACCTTTAGTTCGATTATTCGTGAAACATTACGTCAGCGTCACGAAGTCGATATTTGTTCGACTTGGGGAATGTTACGCAAAACCAGTCAAAAACGTTTGGTAGAATCATTGCAAGCAGCAGGCTTATCTCAAGAAACGATAACAAATTACACTAACGCTTGGAACTGTTATCAATTAATATACGCTCCGACCCAAACCAATACAAGCCGTAAGCTTTCCCCTCCTGATGACAAAGTGTGGGAAGCTATTACAAAAGCATACAACACACAGGCGCCATCTAAAATCACTGCCCAAACGTTAGAAACCTGGATGCAAGCTTGTGCAAAAGCTATACGTAATTTTTTGTATCCTACTGTGACTTCCATCAACACACCTACTGGAAGTGATGATATGTACGAAATTATAGATAATATACCTAGTAGTCAAGACTCACTATTAACTGAGATAATAGCCGAAGAAGAACAGCAAACTCGTAATTCTCAGCAAAAAGAAATTAGCCAAGTTTTGGTACAAGCAGTTAATAAACTTGAATTAGAGGCACAACAAATCCTCAAACTCTATTACACTCAAGGATTAACCCAGCAGCAAATAGCTTCATCACTTCAAATTCCACAGTACACCATATCGCGGCGCCTAAACAAAATCCGCGAAACCCTACTAAAAGCGGTTTTTATCTGGAGTAAAGAAAAACTGCATATTTCCATTACATCCGACATACTAAAAAGTACAAACTATGTTATGGAACAATGGCTACAGTCTTACTATAGTGCTTCAAAACTATGAACAGCTTACTAACTTTCGCCTCTGCAACGGATTTAATTTTGGAAATACCACAACAAGCTTACGACCTAGCTTGGGAAAATCAAGTTCATTCTAACCCAACTGCACGTTATCAAGCTTACATAAATGAACTTTGCCTAAGTAGCATCTTGCCGTGGTTACAACAAGATTTAGCTCCCCAGGCAAACGTATCATATAATACCACTGCATTATCCAGTTTTTGGGAACTGGTAAATGGGACCGTTATTGGTGTAGACTCAACGAAAATAATTTTAGTTCCTCAAGAAACTATTGACTTAAGTGAGTTACGAGTTCCTCAAGAATGGATAGATATACCAAGTTGGGCAGCAGATTACTATATAGGAGTGCAAATTGTACCCGAAGATAGATGTATTCGTATTTGGGGTTACTGTACTCATTTGCAACTTAAAACTCAAGCAGAATATAGTTCGTATACCCGTACTTATTCACTTGATGCAAGTGATATAAACGACATAAACCTATTACCTCTAGTTATTTCCTTTGATTGTGTGTCGAGTGAAACTACGCGCGCTCCCATAAGTACTTTACCAACATTATCTACAACACAAGCTCACAATTTAATAGCACGTCTCACTAATCCTGATATCGTATCACCTCGTCTTGAAATACCCTTTCAAACATGGGGTGCCTTAATTCAAAATGGTGGTTGGCGCCACAAATTATATCAGCATCGTATTGGACAACCCCAACAATCTGTATTGGAATGGCTGCAAAATGGTGTTACTCAAACTGCACAACAGTTAGGTTGGAGCAATATTAGTTTACAACTAAGCGGCGCCGCACGAAGTATTGAACAAGCAAATGAAACAAAAATACTCGCACGTCAATTGACTATTGCAGGGCAAATGTATGAACTTCGTATAGTTCCTCAAATCAACGAAGAGTATACAACATGGCGATTTGAACTACAAAATGCTGGAATTGGTGGATTTATTCCCGGAGGTTTTAAATTAAAACTGCTAACCGAAGACCTACAATCATTCCCTGATAACGAAGACACTGCAATCACAGCTACCGAACAGTTGTTCGTTGAGGTGGCTTTGGAACCAGGGGAAGGAATTGTTTGGGAAATTGAACCGATTCCAGAAAATTATGACCAAGAAATCTTAATATTTTAGTTAATATTTTAAAGATAACATTTTTCTAATAAATCAATCTATGGTGCCATCGAAATCAAATCAAGATGCAATTGGTGTTGCTGTTGTCGGTACAGGATTTGGGAATAAAGTTCACATCCCTGGATTTCAAGCGCACCACCGTACCCAAGTAGTAGCTATTTATCATCGCGATTTAGAAAAAGCTCAACAAATTGCCGCCGCAAATAATATACCTCATGCCTGTAATCAAATCAGCGATATTGTAAATTTACCTCAA
This sequence comes from Calothrix sp. CBUCES-K 9914, assembly GCF_059640475.1. Lineage (NCBI taxonomy): Bacteria > Bacillati > Cyanobacteriota > Cyanophyceae > Nostocales > Calotrichaceae > Calothrix > Calothrix sp. CBUCES-K 9914. The sequence continues at coordinate 17,350 of NZ_JBXXZH010000002.1, read as the reverse complement.
GTTGAAGCAGTTAGTATATCAACACCACCATTTCTCCACTACGAAATGGCAAAAACTGTTTTAGAAGCGGGTAAGCATTTACTCCTAGAAAAACCTGTCACTTTAAACCTAAACGAAGCAAAAGAACTATATCAACTAGCCAATCAAAAAGGAGTTACTGCTACAGTAGACTTTGAATTCCGTTTTATACCTGGGTGGCAATTTTTCTCTGAACTTTTAGCACAAGGCTATGTCGGAAACAAACGTTTAATTAGAATAGACTGGTTAGGCGCCTCACGTGCAGAACCAAGTCGTCCTTGGAATTGGTACTCGTGTAAACAACTAGGGGGAGGTGCGTTAGGTTCATTAGGTTCACACGCATTCGACTATATACACTGGTTATTTGGTTCAGTAAAAAAACTCAGCGCAAACTTAACAACTGCAATTCAACAACGTATTGACTCCAGTACTGGAGAACTCAAAACAGTAGACAGTGATGATACGTGTATGTTGATGTTAGAACTAGCAGATGGAACTCCGTGTCAACTAACAATTAGTGCAGTAGTACATGCACATCGTCCTCATTGGTTAGAAGTATATGGAGATAAGGGGACATTGGTATTAGGAAGTGAAAATCAAAAAGATTACGTGCATGATTTTCGTGTATGGGGAAATCAAATAGGTAAACCGCAAGCAGAAATAGAAATACCCGACCACTTCTTATTCCCTCATAATCACGCAGATGGTAGAATATCAGCATTTATTCGCGTTATTGACAACTGGGTCAAAGCCATCGACCAACAACAACCAGTCACACCTTCATTACGCGAAGGGGTATACTCACAATTATTAATGGACTTAGCCCACGAATCCAATCAAAAATCTCAATGGGTAAACGTTCCCGACATAACCACATTTATATAAAAGTTATCCAAACAATAAATGACCCCCGTAGGATAGGTGTCTCGCCTGTCCTACAATATTAAAAGTTAGTTCCTTCTTTTATTAAACGCTGCATAACGTCCCGTTTGAGATAAGGGTCTAACTTTTTAAGCGCATCAAAAGGAGTTTTTGAATTGATAGTATAGGTTTCTCCTTTGATTGTAACAGCCCAAGGTATGTTTTCATTTCCTTGAGACTCTGAGAAAAAAATGATTTTATCTTTATTTTCATTATTCAGTTCGACAATAATTTTTAGTGATGGATAGTCATAATTTGTGATAATATATTCTGCTAGCTGATTACACAGGCACCACTTACTCATACAAGTGCGATAACTAATTTGGCTCAATGTTGAAATTCAAAATGTGAACCACGGTTCACAAATGATAGGCGCCAATGTGCTATTTCATTACTTAGATGAAACATTTATACACTGTAACTTTATAGACTCAGGTTACATACATAAAAAATTTGTATTTGGCAGAAACCTATTTTTTAAAAAGTATTGATAACTACTTTGCGGATAAGTAATACTACTGCTAGTATATTCATGCATAAACGCGAAGAAACTTTAAAGTTGGCGCCGCGTCATATCAAGAATCATGGGCATCTGTCAATAGTTAACATAAGTAGACGTAATATATATATAAAGTTTCGATGATGACGGATAAAAATATTGTAACTTTGCCCATGACAATACAGCAGCGCACTTGGCTGCGAAAGAAAGCATTTGCACCAGTCGTTGTCCTAATTATAGGTTTGATTGGACTTGGATATATATTTGGATTTGTGCCACTGACAATTTTGGCAAAGCCTAATATTAGCCCAGAAATGCAGACAGGCGCCAGATTTCTGATTTTCTTATTAATTACGTATACAGTATTCGCAGGTTTTGCTGGAGCGCGACATGTTCGTAACCATCTAGCTGATGCAAGTCAGGGTATTTTGCGTGTAGAAGCTGTACGTCTCAAGAGTAAATACCGTAAGCGTCGCTCTAGTCTTCGTTATTATGCTGAGTTTGAAAAAGTCGGTTCGCTAAGACTTGTGTATGATGTTCGAGATACTTATGTACAACTTGCTGAAAAAGACTGGTATCGTGTTATTTACAGTCCACATACTCGTTACGCTTGGGTTATTCAGCATTGTCCCCTTTGGTTAGAATCAATTTATAGACGAAGTTCTATCTGATATTCTGTCTACTCTGCGGCTTTGTGGTGATAATTAAGTACTAGAATCGAGTATAAATAACCATCACACAGTCTAGTTCATCTAATTTTTAGTTTTTACTTGTTTTGTAGAATAACTTGTGCTATCCTTAATAAGTCGCAAAAACGGACGTATAGCTCAGTTGGTTAGAGTACATCCTTGACATGGATGGGGTCACTGGTTCGAATCCAGTTACGTCCATAAAAGTATTAATTTATATAAATACTTTAATGTGATTTCAATGTTGTACATTAACTAATTATTTGTCACTGTTAACAAATTATTGTCCTAAAAGTAGTCACTGAGATTTAGCCCTCAATTTTAAGTGAAATTGATTTGTTTACTTTCTAAGTTCGTTAACCAGTTAATAAGGACATAACTGGATTCGCTTTCAACCCACCACTAATAATATTAAAAACCTTTTCCCCTTCCCGTTTTCCCTAAACCCTACGTAGTATTGGTGAATTTTACGTAACTTAATAGTCTAAGTAAAAAAAATATCCGATACAGCTACAGCCCAAGCATCGCGGTCGCAGTTTGATTCTTTGATTTATCAAAAAACTTTACACCCCTTATGGATATAAAGGCGTTTTGACCGCTTCATTGTATAAGCTATAAAAATACTTCTTGGGCGATATGCTTAGGTATTGCAATTTAAAATATAATTTCAGATTAATTTGTATTACCTGTTGCTAAATTGCTAGCACAATTGTATGCAAAATGAATGTGATGCGGATTATTAAAATTCGCTCCCTTATTGGAGAGTGTCTGTGAGTCGAATTTTGCTGCTGCTGGACAACTTTGAAGACAGGCACCTAATGGTTGAGTATTTGGTGCAATATTATCATGTGGTGGCGCCGGAAATCAGCTCAGATAGTGAAGAATTAATAAGTTTGATACAACAACCGTTTGATTTGTGTATTCTGTGCCGAGTAGTACTGGAACAGTATCATCAAGAATTATACGCACGCAAACAAATTGAGCATCCTGTTGCCTTACCATATCTGCTTGTTGTGACGCGGCAGCATACTGAGATGATAAACCGTCAACTACAGCAAAATATTGATGAAATAATTACGGCGCCAATAGAAAAACGCGAGTTGCAAATTCGAGTAGAAGTACTATTACGGTCGCGTGAGATGTCGCAGAAAATGCACACGGCAAATAGAAAGTTATTGATGGAAGTTGAACAGAGACGGTGTTTAGAAACGGAAATTCGCTCATCTCTCGAACGTGAACGGGAACTAAATGAATTAAAATCTCGGTTTGTGTCAATGGTTTCACACGAGTTTCGTTCACCGTTGCAAGTGATTTTATCTTCGTCACAAATTATTCAACAGTATGGTGATAAGCTCTCGATTGAGAAAAAACAGCAGTTTTTCCAACATATTACTGCCAACGTCAAAAAAATGAACCAGTTGTTAACTGATGTTTTAACTATTGGTCAAGTTGACTTAACTCGGTTAAAAGCTAACATTCAACCTATCGACTTAGCTGAGTTCTCGCGCGACTTAATCGAGGAAATTTGTTTAACTTCGGGCGAAAATCGTCAAATAGCGTTTAAATTCTACGGTGATTACAAAGATGTGTATGTTGATGAAAATTTGATTCGCCACATCCTAACTAACTTACTTTCCAACGCCGTCAAATATTCACCATCTCACAAGATTATTAATTTTACCCTTTGTTGTCGGGATTCTGAAGCTGTCTTTACAATTCAAGACCAAGGTATTGGTATTCCAAATGAGGACAAAGAAAAACTGTTCAGTTTGTTTCACCGCGCGGGCAATACTAAAGATATTCCTGGTACTGGTTTAGGATTAGCTATTGTAAAGAAATGTGTAGATTTATATGCAGGTTCAATTGAATTAAATAGCTCAGTTGGCGTCGGAACAACAGTAACAGTAAAGTTACCGACACCAAAAGTTGTAGCAATGACGATGTTGAGTTAATATTTATCCCCACCCTGTAAAAGAGTGAGGATTTTCACAAAACCGATTAAATATCTAAATCCATTAGATCAAGTTTAGACCCGTAAGTTTCAATAAATTCACGACGCGGTTGTACTCGGTCGCCCATTAATATTGTAAAGATACGGTCAGCTTCCGCTGCATCTTCGATTTCTACTTGTTTCAATGTTCGACTTTCCGGGTTCATCGTTGTTTCCCATAACTGAGTTGGCATCATTTCACCCAAGCCTTTGAAACGCTGAATGGTGTAGTTAGCGTTGTCTGGGAACTGACCAATGATTTGAGCTTTTTCTCGGTCGCTATAGCAGTAATAATGATTACGTCCACGTTCTATTTTATATAGCGGTGGACATGCAATATATACGTGCCCTTGTTCGACTAAAGAACGTTGGTATCGGTAAAAGAACGTTAGTAGTAGAGTACGGATGTGGGCGCCATCTACATCAGCATCAGTCATAATTATTACACGATGATACCGTAATTGCGTGACATCAAAGTCTTCTCCTTTAACGCCCAAACCTAGAGCCGTAATCAACGATTGAACTTCGTTGTTCTTATAAATCTTGGCATCGTCGGTTTTTTCAATGTTAAGAATTTTACCTCTTAATGGGAGAATTGCTTGGAAACGTCTGTCACGTCCTTGTTTAGCACTATTGTGGACAAATACACCGCTTGCTAAAGCAAAGTTATGGCTATTTGGCACTTCAATGTCGTAAACATCCATTTTTTCTTCGAGATGTTCGACTTTGACGATGCGGTGGTTGTAGTTCATTACTGCTTGTTTTGCGTAATATTCCTCTCCTTTGAAGTAACGCTCACAGAAGGTTTTCCAAGAAAGTAAAGATTTATCTTTTAATCGGCGCCGATAGTCGTCGTAAACTTCGGGGTCTATCCAATTAGTTTGTCTGTAAACTTCTCTCAAAGCACCCATCGTTTTGAGGTAGTAAGTTTTGTTAAGTGCCTCACGACGACTTAATCTATAATTGCAACTCTTCCACTGCTCCTTCGTTTTTTCACGGCGCCATGCTAGTAACTCTTCGTTTTGCCATTGTACCTTCGCTAAATCTGAAAGTACTTTGCGAGCTTCAGGATTATTGGCATAATACTCACGTACACGCTCTGACTGCTTAATTCTGTTAGCTTCGTCACTCCAGTATTCTTGCTGCGCGCGGTTTAGTTGCTCACTGTTTTCTTGGCGATAAGCTTCATTAGTATCATAAAACTCACGCCATTTTTGCGTCATGAACTCTTTGTACGCTTCATCCTCCCACTGCACTTTTGCTTGCTCGGAAAGAATCTTACGTGTGTCCTCGCGCTGCATCCGCTCGCTTATGAAGTCACGAAACTCTTGCGTCATATGAGCTTGACGGCTTTTTTCAATTACATCTGGTCTATGTAACGTTTTCTCAAGATGTGCGCGATGCAGTGCTAAGTGGTCTTCGGGTTTCATCCGAAGGATATTAGTAGGGTTATTGTTGCGCTTGTTAAAATCAACGTGGTGACGATGACATACACCTTTGGCTTCATAAACACCGTGTTCAAGGTTATAGAAGTCCGCGAGCAAATGCGTATAAATCCAATCCTCTTTTAATGGGTTCCACGCCATTTCATAGCCATTAAGCCCCTTTCCACGCTCGTTCTTCTCAGATATTTCCCGATATAAAGGCATCAGCGAATCATCAGGAGTTAACGAAGCTGCTGGCTTGTAACTACCATCCCGTAACATAAAAGGATGGTCTGGAGTGCAAATTAGTTCCTCTCCGTTATCAAGCGTTACCTTCACTACTTCCGTATTACTCTTAGTCTTACGTGCATTAATTATACGCTCTATACCTATGTTCCCACTCTCACGGATAGTATAGCAATAGTTCTGTATCCCTTGCTCCTGCTCATTTATTATCTCTTCTATCGTTAAATGGCGCCCATCCGTAAGTGCAATTTGTGTGTATAAATCCCAACATCCGCCCGCTGAATCGCCTTCGACCAAATATATCTCTGATTCGGCTGGATCACGGCTGCTGCAATCCGCTAATTTACCGGGTAAAGGGGATGATTCGAGTACAGATTTGCGGCGTACTAACTCACGCGCGTGACGTGCAGCTTCAGCAGCTTTAAAAGCTTGAATAGCCTTGTCTAATATAGAGTCGGCGACACCTGGATGAAATTCTAAGTACTCACTGAGAACTTCTCCAACGAGAGACTCAACAATACCGCGAACTTCAGTGTTACCAAGTTTAGTTTTAGTTTGTCCTTCAAACTCAGGTTCAGGGACTTTTACAGAAATAACAGCTGTTAAACCTTCGCGAACGTGTTCACCACTAAGATTAGGCTCGTTTTCCTTAATCTTGTTGCGTTTACGGGCAACAGTATTCATCGTCCGAGTTAGTACTGCTTTCAAACCTTCCAGGTGTGTACCACCATCAACGGTACGAATATTGTTGGCAAAACCTAGAACATTATCTGAGTAAGCATCAGTACACCACTGCAAAGCAACTTCAACTTGAACGTTGTTACGTTCGGCTTGCACAAAGATAATTTCTTCGTGTAAAGCTTGCTTATCAACGTTCATATAAGCTACATACTCACGAATACCACCTTTGTACTCGTAAGTTTCAACCTTGGGTATATCACTTTTGAGCAACTCTAAACGATTGTCAGTAAAAGTAATTTTTACACCCGCGTTCAAATACGCCAACTCTCGCAGGCGCCCAGCTAAAGTAATGTAATCAAACTCGGTGGTAGTAGTAAAAATAGTGTCATCGGGCTTAAACTGGATTGAAGTACCAGTACGTGGTTCTTTCAAAGGTTTTATCTTCAAATCGGACTGAGGAACACCGCGTTCGTAGCGTTGCGTATGTACTTTCTTATCACGCCAAACAGTAGCTTCCAACCATTCAGATAAACCGTTAACAACCGAAACACCAACCCCGTGAAGACCACCAGATACCTTATAACCACCACCACCAAACTTACCACCCGCACCAAGTACGGTTAGTACAGTTTCTAGTGCTGATTTTCCAGTTTTTGTCATCGTATCAACTGGAATACCTCGACCGTCATCTTCCACCCGACATGACCCGTCAGGGTTTAACTCAACCTCAACAACGGTACAATGACCAGCCAAAGCTTCATCAATTGAATTGTCCACCACCTCATACACTAAGTGGTGTAGTCCGCGCGTTCCGGTTGAACCTATATACATACCCGGTCGTTTGCGGACATGTTCCAGACCTTCCAAAACCTGTATCTGATCGGCGCCGTAATCTGTCGTCATGAAATTTTCCGTTCTTAGTGGGAATGAAGTCGCTTAAATAGCGATTTAGTCAAAATCACTTCAAGATTCTAGCACAAAAGCCTTGATGACGAATTTAGGGCAATTTGATACTTATTTCCTAACGGGGGTGCAACCCTCTTATATTCGCCTGCTGATTGCCTTGAGTTTTTCACTGCATCCAAAAGACATCTTGACTTCATTTAATTATAGTATTTATGTATCAAATTTAGGGGCTATTGCTTATTGTATGCAATAAATCGAAACAAAACAGCGAAACCTTAAATTTTAGCTAAATTTTAACGATTGATTAATGGACTACTGTAGCGTCAGAGCAATATGAGTAAATATTTTTCTATAGAAGATTATCCCATATTTTACGTAAAATTATTTATTTATATTTCCTTCCAATTGGTTCGACCTTTATGACCGAATTCAAATTAATAGTCATATGTGGTGCAACGGCGACAGGAAAATCAGGCTTGGCGCTAGAATTAGCAACACGGCTCAATACTATAATTATCAGTGCAGATTCCCGCCTTGTTTACCGTGAATTTAATATTGGTACTGCCAAACCAACTCCATCTGAACTTGCCCTAGTTCCTCACTACATGATAGATGTCTGCAACCCCACAGACACTATGACAGTTGCAGACTATCAAGACCAAGTTCACAAATTGTTACAAAAACCCTCTTCTCCAACCCCCCTTTTAGTTGGAGGTACAGGTTTATACATAAAATCAATCGTACAAGGCATGAAAATACCAAGAGTGCCGCCTAACTATGAGTTAAGAGCGCAATTAACACAAACATTTGCTCAAAGTCAACTATACGAAATGCTACTTCAAGTTGACTCACTTGCCGCCGAAAAAATTCATCCTAACGACCCAGTAAGAACAATAAGAGCATTAGAAGTATATTACATTACAGGCAAACCAATCTCAAAACAGCAAGGAGAAAATCCTCCCTCCTACCCCATACTACAAATAGCTTTAGATAGTGACCCCACACATTTAACACAACGTATTGCCCAACGTACTGAAAAAATGATTCAAGATGGCTTTATACAAGAAGTCGAATACTTATCCAACAAATACGGCGCCGAGTTATCTTTGTTAAACACATTAGGATACCAGGAAATTCGACAATACTTAGCAGGCGAAATAAATTTAACTCAAGCCAAAGAGTTAACTGTTTTGCATACTCGACAATTTGCCAAAAGACAGCGAACATGGTTTCATGCATACCCAGAAATTGAATGGTTCGATGTTCAGGCGCCTAATTTATTAGAACAAGTATCGCAAAGAGTACGGGAGTTTTTATGACTATCTTATTATTTGTCTCTATCTGTTGTAATTTACTGATATTAATATTAGCGTGTATTTTGACCATTAAGAATGGAGGCATTAGTTACTGGCACCAAAAAATCTCAAATTTGAACATCTTTAATAAAAATAGAAACATATTTCATATCTATAACCCACCATACTACATACATAAAACAAGTCAATTTGAACTATTGCCCATTCAAACTAACGTAATCATCTTTCTTGGAGACAGTATAACCGACGAAGGGGAATGGACAGAATTACTAGAAAATCCTAATATTCAAAACCGTGGCATATCGGGCGACACCACAGAAAGAATATTGCGGCGCCTTGATACAATAATTCAGAACCAGCCTAAACAAATATTTCTCATGGTTGGTATCAACGACTTGCATATGCTTCACAAATCAGTCGAAGCTACATTGGAAGGGTACAAACAGATATTAATAGAGTTTCAAAATAAATTACCTAATACTGAAGTATTTATCCAAAGTGTTTTACCTATTAATAACACTATATATTTATATTGGACAGATAAACAAAAAGTAGTAGACCTGAACTCAAAATTACAGAACTTAGCAAAAGAATATAACTATACATATATTGACATACATTCACATCTTCTTGATACAGAAGGACAATTAGGCACCGAATTTACAAGCGATGGACTACATTTAAATGGAAAAGCATATCTAGTATGGAAGCAAGTAATCATGGCAACGGATTTTAAACGGATGTAACGGATGGTTTATATGAATTATTCTATACGATACAACAATTCAAACTTCAGATGCCTGATTATTAAAGTAGGGGTGTATATAGTACATACACCCTTATCCCTTTAGCAGTTAGATTTGGACTTTTTGTCAAGTTATTTAAAAGCTTTCAGGATTATCATCCAATGCTAGTAAGAAATTAATCAGGTCTGTTTGCTGTTTTTGATTAAACCCAGCCAACCTATCAACATAGAAATCATGACCTGTACCATCAAGATTACTACGTACTAAACTTGGGTTAGCTTTATTAGCTTCCACAACTAATGCACGAAGTTCGCGGTCAATTAAGGCACGCAAGCTACTAGCTGCATCAGCAGGAATACCTTGGCTAATTGTGCCAGTTAAACCTAACCCGCTTTTGTCAATAACTGTAAAGCTACCATTTCGGTTAACTTTTAAACTTCCTGCTCGTACTGCTGCACCACCGTCATGCAAATAAGGTGCGCTCAAGTAAAGACCTCGTAAGGAGACGGTTTTATAACCACCTTTTGGTAAGGTGCCTTTGGGTAGAGTTGTAGGACTATCGGAGATGCCTTGTGTCGGTACATCCAGTACTTCAGCTGATTCAGGTATGGGAACGGGAGTGTTGAAAGTGTATAACTTGGGTGGAACTAATAATTTATTTATTTTCAGTTTCGTTTGAGCGCGCGCAGGATTTCCACCTACTTCATCAAGTGGATGAATTATGTTGTCGGTGAAGAAGGGTGGAATATGACAAGTTGCACAATTTGCTTTCTCAAATACTTTTGCACCACGCCTTACAGAGTTACTATTCAAAGCTTGCCAATTTTCTTGGCTCTGATTAGCAGGTGGCACTAAGCTATTTTGAAAAGCAGACATCGCGTTTGCAGCTTCGAGGAAAGAACCACTAGCAATTTCATCTGCCTTACCAGTATTTGGGCTGAAAACTAAACCATTGAAAGTAAATAAACTGGGTTGCAGATTTGGGTAAGTTCCTGTACCAGGAGCAGGAATTTGGTCTTCGAGTTCTGCTTGCAGTGGATTTTTCGCAATCACTCCTCGTAACCACTCTGAAGGTTTTACTATATTCCCTTCTGGTAAACGAAGACTGGAAACCGCAGCATTTTGAAGAAATGTACCAATATAAACTTCTGGGTCAATGCCAAGAGTTTCTGGACTGAGTTGGGCAGCTGCCAAGATATTGATTTCTGAGGAGTGAACAGCGCTGTTAAGAGAACTTAATCCTGCAAACGGACCTACGGCAAAATCTCCAGAGAATGCATAAGGATTACTCTTAAACGTGAAAACGCTAGGAATTTGAGTTGTGTTTCTAATCCCATCTGGTGAACTTTCAAAATGACCAAATGGTACATCTAAAACAGCATCATCAAAGGCTTTTTCAAATTTTTCAGGGTCGGGTAATTCTACTTTATTACCTTTGCTGTCAATTATCGTCTTACCATTACCTTTATATTGTGGGTCGAGAGGATTGATACCCGCCCGTGCAAACCCAGCAGCTGTATTCGGTGCCAAGGCAATAAAAAACGGAAAAGCAATTTCACCATTGGGCACTCCAGCAAGAATCTTGCCATCATTAGAAAGAGTTGCATGACAGAGCGCACAAGTAAAGTCTCCACTAGGAGTAGTTCCTAATGAAGTAACTTTTCCCTGTTGAATTTTTAAACCTGTAGGAATAACAGTCCCTTTAGGAAAAGTTCGACTACCCAGAGTTAAGTCCTTCTGAAGGGTAATTTTTAAGTTAGCTGTTGACTGACCTTGTAAATTAGCAACTGCAACAGTTAATTCATTTGATATTCTGTTGATGCCTTGTGCAAAACCAAATACCCCTTGCAAACCAAATGTATCGCCAATCTTACGGTTGAAGAATATGTTTTCACCTTGAGCGATTAATTCCTTGGTAATTTTAACAGCACCTACCCGCTGATAAGAAGTGGGGTCATTAGCATCAAGTCCCTTATTAATAACTACTCCTGCTGCTTCTTGAGGACTCAGTAGTTTTCCAAAATAGTCGTAATAATCTAGTGGTTGACTAGGAGCAGGTTGTAAAAAATCACTATTAGCTCTAGCTGTCTGGTTTGTCGTCAACCAATTTGATAACACAACTCCAAAAGTACTAATGATAAAAATGCAAACTAATAAGAGAATCTTTGTTTTCAAAACAGATATTCCCCTAAATACACTAGTATTGGGGTGATTTTTTTGTTGTTTCATAGTGGGGAAAGCACTAAAACTTTGCTTGTCAATATAACACACTACTCTGTGAATACATCTAAAAATATTTAATCTTTACTTTCAGATGCTGTTCTCAAAACTTTGCACTAATTAACAAAATCAAAGTAATATTTAAAACGAAATAATTAATACATTCAAGCTTGATTTTATAGTCAAATTTTAGAAAAATATTAATTGTACCAGTATTAATTTTGACTAATAAGTTTTAGCTGAATAACTTTCCAGAGTTTTATTTTTACCGTTTTGCCTAGATTAACTTGTTTAACCAATGTGTTAGTTAGTACTGAAAATCACTATTACTGTAAATTTACTTGGATTAAGTGCCATTTATGTTTTGACTTACTTGAAAATACATTTTTCTTAACTAATCATCTACTAAGTAAGTCTAACAAAATTTTTATAGCAATACTTGTGTTCTTTATGGTTATTTTGTTATTTATTAGTATTAATGCAAACTTATGTTATGAATCTACTACTTTAGGTAGATAAATGGTTTTAAACCTAGGAAATTGATAACCAATGGTTAACAAAATCTATTGACACACTCTCTAGTACAGGTGTCACCGATTTAAAGATACTTAATACAGATGCGTAGTATTTAATAATCAACGTGAAAGCAGCCCATCTTAAAGGGTTAGAATATGGTTGTTGTTTCATCGTTGTTAGCATCGCTTGACGTAACGCTACTGCTTTATCTGGATTTTGTTGCAAAGCCTTTAGATGCTTTGCAACAAAACAAAATAACAATGTTCATTTTATAAATGTAATTAATTTTCGTCGCGTCCATGTACTTGCGCTGGTGGACTTGTTGCTTCGACTGCGGTAAATGATTCTAAGATTTTGTAGGTGTGGGATGCTCCTTTTGGAACTACCCACGAATTACCTGGTTCGAGTTTTACTACTTGACCTTCGAGGTGTAATTCTGCTGTACCTTTGATGACGTAACCTACTGTTTCATATTCGCGCGCTGTTGGTTCTTTGGGTTCTCCGGGTTGTTCGTCTTCCCAAAGTCGCATGGAAACGGTTTTTCCAGATGCTAAATATTTTTGACCGAGTTGACCTGTAGGTGAATAAGCAGAATCTACTTTTTTAACGCTTGTGTCAGCCATGATATTATCCTCTTTTCCTTATGTAATTAAACTTTGATTGTTCTACCTGTACGTGCAGCTTCATATATTAAGTTCATTAACCGCACGTCTTGTAAACCTTCTTCACCTGGAGTTTTTGGTTGTTTATTCTCCATGATGCTCTGTGATAAATGGTCTATTTCTAAAGCAAATTGATTTTGCTCTTGAATTTGTAGTTCTTCCATACCACTTTTACGTTTGATTATTAAACGATGACGGTAGTAGTCTGTTGCTGGGTCAAGTTCTAATGTTGCTTCTGTACCAAATACTTGAAGACGTTTAACATCAGAATGACCATAACTGCAACTACAATTAGCTAAGGCGCCACTAGGAAAACGTAGTCCAAAATTAACACTTTCTTCCACTTCACGAAAGCGCGCGTCACCTGGAGTACTATAAATCATGGCGTTGATTTCAATAGGTTCTTCGCCTGTAATATATCTCGCTGCTTGTAAACTATATATACCAATATCATACAATGAACCACCTCCAGCTAACTTTTTACTCATTCGCCAACTGTCTGCTGGGTCTTTAGGGTCGAGGTTACGTCCGTGGTCTGAAGTAACTAATTTTAATTTACCTAGTTGACCACTACGAGCATATTTTATTGCTGCTAAGTTGAACGGTTCATACTGCGCGCGGTAAGCTATCATTAATTTGCGTGTAGCTTTTTTAGCACCATCAATCATTGCTTGACATTCTTGGACAGTAATTGCCATCGGTTTTTCACACATTAAGTGCTTGCCAGCTTGCAAACCGCGAATTGTGTATTCGGCATGTAGTCCGTTTGGTAATATTATATATATTGCATCTATCTCAGAGTTATTACGAATAGAGTCGTAGTTTTGATAATTATAGATATTCTTAGGCTTAACACCGTATTGGCTGGCATATTTTTCAGCCTTCGCTTTATCTCCGCTAACAAATGCTACCAACTTTGAGCTTTTACATTCAGCAAATGATGGTATTATTTGCTCAGTTGCAAATTTCCCTAAACCAACAATTGCCCAACCTAATCTTTTATTTGGTGGCATTGGAGGCTCTTTAACTTGAGCAAAGGTACGAGCAGGTTTGATTATTGTACCAGCAGAAGCGGCGCCTATTGTTAGTAGTCCCAAACCAGCTTTATGTAAAAGTGTACGACGTGATAATTCATTTGACATATAGATAATATATGTTGGGTCTTGTGCCTCGACCCAACCTACGTTTGCTAGGGTTTTAGTACAATCTTGATGCAGTTGTCTTTTTTGTGCTTGAATATTTCGTAACCGTGCGGCGCCTGTTCGAGTGGTAAGGTGTGTGTGATTACAAAACTTGGGTCAATTTCACCGTTTTGAATACGTTCGAGTAAAGGACGTAAATATTTATGAACGTGTGTTTGTCCCATTTTAAAGGTTAGACCTTTGTTCATTGCGGCGCCCATTGGCAGTTTATCAACAAACCCACCATAAGCACCTGCAATTGATACATGACCACCTTTACCACAAGCTACAATAACTTCGCGTAATGCTGTAGGACGGTCGGGTTCTAATTTTACCGCTTGTTTTGCTTGGTCATACAGTGCCATAAAATCTGTACCATGTGCCTCAAGCCCTACTGCGTCAATAACCGCATCTGGACCACGACCTCCTGTCATTTCTTTGAGTGCTTCACCTACGTTTATTTCTTCGTAGTTAAGAACCTCTGCTTTACATATATCTTTCGCCATTTGTAAACGTTCAGGAATACGGTCAATAGCAATGACTCTTTCGGCACCTAACATATACGCACTTTTAATGGCAAACTGTCCAACTGGTCCACATCCCCATACAGCGACAATATTACCGGGTTTGATATGACAGTTTTCTGCTGCCATATAACCTGTTGGAAAAATATCTGTTAAAAATAAAACTTGCTCGTCTGTTAACCCATCAGGTATCTTGAGTAAACCTGTGTCAGCAAAAGGTACACGCGCGTACTCTGCTTGTCCACCTGCGTATCCTCCAAATATATGGGAATATCCAAATAAACCTGAAGGTGAATGACCCATTATCTTCTCTGCTAACCATCCGTTGGGGTTAGAGTTATCGCACAGTGACCATAAGTCTTTTTGACAGAAGAAACAGTTTCCGCAAGCAATAGTGAATGGTACGACGACTCTATCACCAATTTTTATATTCTTAACAGATGTTCCAACTTCAACGACTTCTCCCATGAACTCATGTCCTAATATATCCCCTTTCTCCATTGTGGGAATAAAGCCATTGAATAAATGTAAGTCTGAACCACAGATTGCTGTTGAAGTAATTTTTATAATTGCATCGCGCGGGTTTAATATTTTTGGGTCTGGAACTGTATCTACTTGAACTTTATTGGCACCGTGCCAACATACTGCTTTCATAATTATTATTCCTAATTTTTTATATTTCTTTTCTTTGTGTTCTTTGTGTCTTTGTGGTTTATTTTTTAACGAACCGCAAAGAACGCAAAGAACGCAAAGTCAGAGTTAAGGAAGCTGATAGTAACCGCTACGAGTACCAGTTACAGGTTCAACTGTTTTTTCTACTTGCTTTTCAGTAGAACGTAAGAACTGTTTAGTCGCACGGGGTGTTTCTTCGTCCAAGTTGAGTTTTTCTTTTACTGTTTCAGCGGTTTCTTGAAGTTTGTTTTTAGCTTCTTCTATGATGTTGCCGCTGCTAGTATTGTAGTTCTCGGTATCGCTAGGATAGTTATTCTGTCTTAGGTTTCTGTGAACATCATCATCTGGCACACCTTTGTAGTATACGCCTTCGGGTGATGTTACTGTTCCACCGCTTGCTTGAGTTCTGTTTTTAGCTTGTGAGCCAACAGTACCGTCGTCAACTTTGGTTTTATAGAACTCGGTATCGTCAGCATTATTTTTGTAGTTTTTGCTATCCTTTCCGTAGCTACTTTCTTTGTTTTTGTTGCTGTCGCTACCGTAGTTATTTTGTCCGAGGTTTCTGTGGATATCATCATCTGGCGTACCTTTGTAATATACGCCTTCGGGTGATGTTACTGTGTTGTCAGCAAATGCTGGCTGGATGTTGTTGTAACCAAATTGAATTGTGAATAATGTAAATGCTGCTATTAATAAAGTCAATGCCTTACGTAACATATTCATCGAAAAGTTCCTCCATTGGATAGATGTTGATAATTTGAACTTTATCTCCGCAAAATTCGTCAAAAAGCTTGCCAAAAAACTTTATTCACGGCTTTAAAACTACTTTAATACAGTTATCTTTTTTTTGCTGAAAAATTTCGTAACCATGCGGCGCCTGTTCAAGTGGCAATTCGTGTGTAACTACTTGTGAAGGGTCTAATTTACCTTCCATTATCATATCTAGTAACTTATGCATGTATTTTTGACCATGCATTTGTCCCATACGGAAAGTTAAACCTTTATTGAATGCGGCGCCGAGAGGCATTTTATCTATAAAGCCTCCATACACACCCATAATGGAAAGAGTTCCACCTTTGCGACAAGCTAACATCATTTGTCGTAAAACGTGGGGACGGTCGGTTTCTAAACGCAGTTTTTGCTTTGTTTGGTCGTAAAAGTCTTCAAAACCTACACCATGCGCTTCTAAACCTACAGCATCAATACAAGCATCAGGACCTCGACCACCTGTCATTTCTTTTAATGCTTCACCTGCGTCTATTTCTTCGTAGTTGATAACTTCAGCTTTGGCAAATTTCTTTGTTAGTTCTAAACGCTCTGGAAAACGGTCGATACCAATAACTCTTTCGGCGCCCATCATATAAGCACTTATCATCGCAAATTGACCGACAGCACCGCATCCCCACACAGCTACAGTATCACCAGGTTGAATATCACATAACTCGGCGCCCATATATCCTGTAGGAATAGCATCCGATATAAAGAGTAATTGAGTATCGGGTATATCTTTAGGAACCTTGACTACACCCACATCAGCAAATGGAACTCTTACATACTCAGCTTGGGCACCAGCGTATCCACCAAAAGCATGAGAATATCCAAAAATCGCTGAAGTGATATTACCAAATAATTTTTCTTCAACCCAACCTTCAGGAATAGAGTTGTCACATAACGACCACATATCATGTGAGCAATAGTAACAGTGACCACAACCAATAGTGGAAGGTACAACTACTCTGTCACCAACTTTCAGATTACTTATTTTACTACCAGTTTCAACAACTTCTCCCATGAATTCATGACCGATGATATCACCAGGTTGAACTGTAGGAATATAACCACCATATATATGTAAATCTGAACCACATATAGCAGTAGATGTAATCTTTAGAATGACATCGCGCGGGTTGATAATCTTTGGGTCGGGTACAGTTTCAACCCGCACATCATTTGCTCCGTGCCAACAAACAGCTTTCATATTTTTATAGTTAAGAGTGCTGAGTACTGAGTGCTGAGTGCTGAGTGCTGAGTGAGATAAATAGTTAGGAGTTAAGAGTAAGGAGTTTTAAGTTAAAACTCTTTACTCAGCACTCAGCACTCTTCACTTTCTTACTTTCCTCGTGGTTGTCCTTCAGTGCT